>NZ_JBHUUX010000062.1:0-34444 GCF_042670845.1 Promicromonospora sp. NPDC057138
TGTCCGGCTCTCCCTGGTGTCACCAAGGGAGAGCCGGACAAGCGCTCTACTTCGCGGACGGGGCTACTTCGGCGAGGCCTGTTCGCTCGCGACTATCGCCTTCTCCAGCTCGTCACGCAGCGGCTTGACCGCCTTCGTGTCGGGGTGCATGTCGAGCGCCCGCAGGTGCTGCCGGGCCTCGAAGGCCCGGTCCGCCTCGAGCGCGGCCAGCACCAGGTGCTTCCCCACGACCGGCGAGTGCTCCCGCACCCGCCAGTGCCCCACACCCAGCCCGAGGGCCTCCACGGGCATCCCCGCGTCGCGCAGGATGGCGAGCCCCTCGGCCAGGGCGCGCCCCTCCGGGTCCCGCTCGGCCGCGGTGCTGAGCCGGCGGACGGCGCCCTCCGGGTCGTCCGCGAGCGACAACCGGCCCAGCTCGATCAGCGGGTACCAGCCCCGCGGGTGCCCCGCCAGCTCCTCGGCCAGCGCCCAGACCGCGAGGTCGGCGTCGCGCTGCTTCGACTCGGCGATCTCCTCGGAGTCTCGCAATGGATCCTCCAGGTCGGGATCCTCGGCGGCCCGACGGCGGACGATCTCCGCCAGGGCGCCGAACGCCTCCTCGTTGTTGGGATCGTCGGTCAATTGGGCGCGCAGGGCGTCCTCGTGCACCACGTCCCCTCGTCGGGGTGCCGACGGCGACGGGCGGCGGGCACCGACCGTGGACGCAGACAGGGGCCGACGGATGAGGCGGCGGAGCCGATGCATCAGGGCCATACCTCGACCCTACAGTTTTCCGCAGTGCGGCAGTGGGATGACGCTGTCTCTAAAGTCCGTTTGTGGACTCTCCACAACCCAGGCTCGTATGCTGCCGGAGTGCCAGCAACTCGACGGGCCGCGCGAGCCACCGCCCCCAAGACCGACCGGGAGGCCGGACCAGCAGCCGACCGCGGCGTCAGCCAGGCCGCCGGTCAGGCCGCCGGCCACGGCACCGGCCAGGACGGCCCGACGTCTGGGGCAGCCCGCGCGGCGTCCCCCGACGCACCCCCGGAAACCCCCGCTGACCAGGCTCGCGAGTCCGCCACGGACCCCGCGGGCTTCCCGATGAACCTGCAGCGGGTCCGCGAGGCGAGCGGCCTGCTGACCGCTGCCGCGATGCGCCGTCTCGACGAGGACCTCACCTGGTACCGCGACCTCCCGGCAGAGGACCGCTCCTACGTCGGCCTCGTCGCCCAGGCCGGGATCAACGCGTTCACCTCCTGGTTCACCGACCCGGACCGGCCGCCGCACGGCGTCAGCGAGATCTTCGCCGCCGCGCCCACCGAGCTGACCCGGTCCATCTCGCTGCAGCACACCCTGCAGCTCGTGCGCGTGGTGGTCGACGTCGTCGAGATGCACTCCGACCGGATCGCCGCGCCCGGCGGGGAGCGCGACCTGCGCGAGGCTGTCCTGCGCTACTCCCGCGAGGTCGCGTTCTCCGCGGCCGAGGTCTACGCCCGCGCCGCCGAGTGGCGCGGCGCCTGGGACGCCCGCCTCGAGGCGCTCGTGGTCGACGCGCTCGTCCGCGGCGACGGCGACGACTCCCTGCGCTCCCGCATCTCCGCGCTCGGCTGGAGCGGCCGCGGCAACGCGCTGGTCGTCGTCGGCCTCGCCACCGACGGGCTGGACGAGATCCGCACCGCCGAGATCCGCCGGGTCGCCCGGCGCGCCGCGGGCGACGCGCTCGTCGGGATCCACGGCGACCGGCTCGTGCTCGTGCTCGGCGGCGAGGGTGACCTCGTGGCCGCCGCCACGTCCCTCCTGAGCCGCTTCGGCACCGGCCCGGTCGTGATCGGCACCCAGGTGCCGAGCCTGACCGACGCCGCCCGGTCCGCCCGGTCGGCGCTCGCCGGGCTGACCGCCGCCCCGGCGTGGCCGCAGGCGCCGCGCCCGGTCATGGCCGACGACCTCCTGCCGGAGCGCGTCCTGACCGGCGACTACACGGCCCGCGCCACGCTGATCGCCCAGGCCTTCACCCCGCTGCAGGACGCCGGCGGCGCCGTGCTGGAGACCCTGTCGGCTTACCTGGGCACCGGCCGCTCGCTGGAGGCCGCGGCGCGCCATCTGTACGTTCACCCCAACACCGTGCGCTACCGGCTCCGCAAGGTGTCGGAGATCACCGGGTGGGACCCGCTCGACGCCCGCGAGTCGTTCGTGCTGCAGGTGGCGCTGGCGCTGGGCCAGCTCGGCCGGGGCTGACCTCAGGCGCTAACCCTTCGCCGAGGTCAGCGCCTTGTAGGTTCTCCACAAGGCCCCCCGATGAGGTTGGTACAGGTCGCGACGTCAGATGAGCTCTCCGGGTTGGCAGAGTGGACGCGTGCTCGCCGTCGTCTGCCCTGGACAGGGCTCTCAGACCCCCGGGATGCTCAGCGACTGGCTCGAGCTGCCCGGTACCGACCAACGCCTCGCCGCGGCCTCCGAGGCCGCGCAGCTGGACCTGATCGCGCACGGCACGACCTCCGACGCGGACACGATCCGCGACACCGCCGTCGCCCAGCCGCTGATCGTCGCGACCTCCCTGCTCGCGTTCCGCGCCCTGCTGGACGGGCGCGCCGCCGCGGACGTCGTGGACGTCACCGCAGGCCACTCCGTCGGCGAGCTGTCGGCGGCAGCGGTAGCAGGCGCCCTGTCGGACGACGGCGCGGCCGGCCTGGTCGCCCGCCGCGCCCGGGCGATGGCCACGGCCGCGGCGGCAGCGCCGTCGGGCATGAGCGCCGTCGTGGGCGGTGACCCGGACGAGGTGCTCGCCGCGATCGAGGCCGCGGGCCTGTGGCCCGCCAACGTGAACGGCGCGGGTCAGACCGTCGCGGCCGGCGCGCTGGAGAACCTCGCCAAGCTGGCCGAGAACCCGCCGACGCGTGCTCGCGTGATCCCCCTGCAGGTGGCTGGCGCGTTCCACACCCCGTTCATGGACGCGGCCCGCGCCGAGTTCGAGCCCGTAGCCCTCGGCTGGGCCGCCGTCGACCCGACGCTGCCGTTCCTCGCGGACCTCGACGGCACGGTTTACACGGGCGGCGCCCACGGCCACGGCACCGGGGCCGACGTGCTCGGCAACCTGGCGCGCCAGGTGACGGCGCCCGTGCGCTGGGACCTGATCATGACGGCCCTCGCCGAGCGCGGCGTGACCGGCCTGGTCGAGCTCGCCCCCGGCGGCGTCCTGACGGGCCTGGCCAAGCGCGGCCTCAAGGGCGTCGAGACCGTCGCGGTGAAGTCGCCCGCCGACCTCGACGCGGCCCGCGAGCTCATCGCGGCGCACAGCACGGCACTTTCCACCGGCACGAGCGCGACCGGAGCAGACCAGTGACCATCCTGCAGCAGGCCCAGCCCACGCAGTTCTCGCGGATCCTCGCGATCAGCGCGGAGCGCGGCGAGCTCGTCGTGACGAACGACGACATCGCGGGCCCCATCGACTCCTCGGACGAGTGGATCCGCCAGCGGACCGGCATCATCACCCGCCGCCGGGCCGGCGCGGACAAGGACGTGCTCGACCTGGCCGAGGCCGCCGCGAACAAGGCGCTCGACGCCGCGGGCCTCGTCGGTGCGGACATCGACGCGGTCATCATCTCGACGATCACGCACATGCACATGACGCCGTCGGCTGCCGCCGTGCTGGCCGACCGCATCGGCGCGACGCCCGCCGCGGCCTACGACATCTCGGCGGCCTGCGCCGGCTACGCGTACGGCATCGGCCAGGCGGACGCCCTGGTCCGCGCTGGGCTGGCCCGGCACGTGCTCGTGGTCGGCGCCGAGAAGCTCAGCGAGATCATCGACCCGACCGACCGCTCCATCTCCTTCCTGCTGGGCGACGGCGCGGGCGCCGCGATCGTCGGCCCGTCGGACACCCCCGGCATCGGCCCGACGGTGTGGGGCTCGGACGGCTCCAAGGCCACCGCGATCCGCCAGACGCACTCCTGGACCGAGCTGCGCGAGGACCCCTCGCTCGGCTGGCCCACGCTGCGCCAGGACGGCCCCACGGTGTTCAAGTGGGCGAGCTTCCAGATGGCACCCATCGCGGAGAAGGCGATGGCCGAGGCGGGCGTGACCGCCCAGGACATCCAGGCCTTCATCCCGCACCAGGCGAACATGCGCATCATCGACCAGGTGAAGAAGCAGCTCGGTCTGCCGGATACGGTGGTGATAGCGCGCGACATCGCCGAGACCGGCAACACGTCGGCGGCGT
This sequence comes from Promicromonospora sp. NPDC057138, assembly GCF_042670845.1. NCBI lineage: Bacteria > Bacillati > Actinomycetota > Actinomycetes > Micrococcales > Promicromonosporaceae > Promicromonospora > Promicromonospora sp. NPDC057138. The sequence goes on from NZ_JBHUUX010000062.1 coordinate 4,196, forward strand.
CGATCCCGCTGGCCGCCGAGCGGCTCCTGTCCGAGGGACAGGCCAAGTCCGGCGACCTCGCCCTCCAGATCGGTTTCGGCGCGGGCCTCGTCTACGCCGCACAAGTAGTGGTGCTGCCGTAGCCGGCGGGCGGTGGCGTCGCAGAATGACCCCGTCGTGCATTCCGGTCGCGGGATGCGCCAAGATCTGACCAGCAAGACTCCGGAGCCCGACGGCTCCGGTGACCGTTACGAAAGATAAGGAAGTCCCATGGCCAACACGGACCAGGAGATCCTCGAGGGCCTCGCCGAGATCGTCGCCGAGGAGACGGGCCTCGACCAGGCCGACGTCCTGCTCGAGAAGTCCTTCACGGACGACCTCGACATCGACTCCCTGTCGATGATGACCATCGTCACGCACGCCGAGGACAAGTTCGGGGTTCGCATCCCGGACGAGGAGGTCAAGAACCTCGCGACCGTCGGCGACGCAGTGAGCTTCATCAAGGGCGCCCAGGACTGAGCCGCCCCCCGACGGCGGCCGCGTGACCCCGCGCGTTGCACGGGCCCGCGCCGCCGTCGGGCACTCGCTGCCCACGAGGCAGCACCATCCGTACCCTGCCCCCTCGTCCCACCACCCTCGGGAGCATCATCATGACCTCCGCACGCGAAGTCGTCGTCACCGGCCTCGGCGCCACCACACCCCTCGGCGGGGACGTGGCATCCACGTGGGAGGCCGCCCTCGCAGGCGTGTCGGGGGCGCGCACCCTGGAGAACGACTGGGCTGAGAAGTACGGCCTGCCCGTGACCTTCGCCGCCACCATCAAGGTGAACCCGGCGGAGGTCCTCTCCCGCCCCGAGACCAAGCGCATGGACCCGTCCGCGCAGTACGCGATGGTCGCGGCGCGCGAGGCCTGGGCCGACGCCGGCAGCCCCGAGGTCGACGGCGAGCGGCTCGGCGCCGTGGTGTCGTCCGGCATCGGCGGCATCCAGACCATCCTGGACGGCTGGGACACGCTCCGGGAGCGCGGCGCCCGCCGCATGCTGCCCATGACCGTCCCCATGCTCATGCCGAACTCGCCGTCGGCGTACGTGTCCCTCGAGTTCGGCGCCCGCGCCGGCACGCACGCCCAGGTGTCCGCGTGCGCCTCGGGCGCCGAGGCCGTCGGCTACGCGGTGGAGATGATCCGCTCCGGCCGGGCCGACGTCGTGGTCGCCGGCGGCACCGAGGCCGCCATCCACCCGATGCCGCTCGGCGCGTTCGCGGCGTCGCGCACGCTCTCGCTGCGCAACGACGACCCGCAGCGCGCCTCCCGCCCGTACGACGTCGACCGCGACGGCTTCGTCCTCGGCGAGGGCGCGGCGGTCCTGATCCTGGAGAGCGCCGAGCACGCCGCCGCCCGCGGCGCCCGGGTCTACGCGAAGGTCAGCGGCGTCGGCCTGTCGTCCGACGCGTACCACATCACCTCCCCGGACCCGGAGGGCACCGGCCAGGTGGCCGCCATGCGCTTCGCGATCCAGGACGCCGGGGTGACGCCCGCCGACATCGTGCACGTCAACGCGCACGCCACCTCCACCAAGGTGGGCGACCTCACCGAGACGGCGTCGATCCGGAAGCTCTTCGGGGCCGACGCCGACCACGTGCAGCTCTCGGCGACCAAGTCCATGACCGGCCACCTGCTGGGCGGCGCCGGCGCCCTCGAGTCCGTGTTCGCGATCAAGGCCGTCGCCGAGCGCCTCGCACCGCCCACGATCAACGTGGACAACCCTGACCCGGAGCTCCAGGTGCCGCTCGTGCGCAACGAGCCGGTGAAGCTGCCGGGCGGCGACATCGCCGCGATCAACAACTCGTTCGGCTTCGGTGGCCACAACGTCGCCCTGGTGATCCAAAACCACTGACGCGCAGTCCCCGCACCTGTCAGACGCTCAGGTCACTCAGGTGATCTGAGCGTCTGACACGTCTGGGCCCCTGCCGGAGGCGGACCCGCCGGGAGCCGCGCATCCGTGTTCCATCGTTATGACATGGGAGAATGCCCGCATGGCAATGCGTGAGATCCGTGTGGTTCCCGACCCAGTACTGCGTACCCCGTGCGACACCGTGACGACCATCGACGACCGCGTCCGCAGCCTGGTCGCCGATCTGGTCGAGACGGTGGACGACGAGGGCCGCGCCGGGCTGGCCGCCAACCAGATCGGCGTCTCGCTGCGAGCCTTCTCGTGGAACATCGAGGGCGAGATCGGCTACGTGATCAACCCGCGCATCGTCGAGCTGGGCGAGGAGCAGCAGGACGGCGGCGAGGGCTGCCTGTCGGTGCCCGGCCTCTGGTACCCGACCGTGCGCGCGAACTACGCGCGGGTCGAGGGCATCGATCTGGACGGCGCGCCGATCACCGTGGAGGGCACCGGGATCATGGCCCGCTGCCTGCAGCACGAGACCGATCACCTCGACGGCATGGTCTACCTGGACCGCCTCCAGAAGGAGACGCGCCGGGCCGCGATGCGGGAGCTCCGCGCGCGCCTCTGAGGGCCCGACGGGCGGGTTTCGTACACCGCTGACCTGTGGGATCGAACTCAAGAATTTTTTATGAGGCACTAGTGGTGGCGCGCCGCTTTAGGCAAGAATGTGCCGGACGGACTCGTCGTACCCGGTGATTTTTTCGACGCCTGCGCGCCGGTTCGCCTCGCATCTCGTCGACGGATCGTGCAGGATGTGGTCCGAAGCACCGCTGTGCAGCCGACCACAGCGTCACCGCCCTGGTGAGGACGTAGGGGAAGACGTACCTCGACCCAGGGAGGAAGACATGGCCGGTGTCATCACGCGGGGTGTGCTTTTTGTGCACTCCGCGCCTCGTGCCCTGTGCCCCCACATCGAGTGGGCCGCGGGGAACGTACTAGGCGTGCGCGTTTCCATGGACTGGACCGCGCAGCCCGCCGGGCGCGGTCTGTACCGTGCCGAGTTCTCGTGGCAAGGTCCCCAGGGCACGGGCGCCAAGCTGGCGTCCGCCCTGCGGGGGTGGTCGCACCTGCGGTACGAGGTTACCGAGGACGCGAGCAACGGGGCCGACGGCGCCCGCTGGTCGCACACCCCCGACCTCGGCATCTTCCACGCCATGACGGACGTGCACGGCAACGTGGTGGTCCAGGAGGACCGCGTCCGTGCCGCCCTCGAGCTCGCCGACCCCCGCGCCATGCGCGACGCGCTCGACCTCGCCCTCGGCGCCGCCTGGGACGACGAGCTCGAGCCGTTCCGCTACGCCGGCCTGGGCGCGCCGGTCCGCTGGCTCCACCAGGTCGGCTGACCCCCGCCCGTCCAGCGGGCTATCGTCGCGTCGCGGAGGAAGACGCAGTCGCCCGCCATCATGAACAGGGAGAAGAACGGCAGCCCCATGACGACGGCGATGCCCACGTGCATGGCGAGCGCGCCGGCCACGCCCGCCGTCCGCAGGTGCCGCTGCAGCAGCAGGAGCGGGAAGGCGAGCTGCAGCGCGAGCGCCCCCCAGGTCACCGCCGGCACGAGCCACTCGCTGCCCGCCACGAGGTCGGCCAGCGCGGGCCACGGCCGGAACTGCGGCAGCAGCAGCGGGTAGTGCACGGCCGACCCGTCGCGCCACTCCTCCCCCAGCAGCTTGAACAGCCCCGACAGCACGTACGCCAGGCAGATCTGCGCGCCCACGGCGAGCACCGCGGCATTGTGGACGAGGTTACGTACCTGACCTCGCCCGGATCGGGCCGACGACGCCGCACCGGCCGCACTCCCCCGGCGTCGGGCACGACTCGTCCGGCGTCGGGCGTCGAGCGACCAGCGGGCGGACGTGTCCGCGAAGCAGAGGTAGAGCAGCAGGATCCGCGCGACGTTCTGGCCCTGGTCGACGATCAGCGGGTTCACGGCAGTCAGGCCCGTCCAGCCGGCCAGGAGCAGCGGCACCGTCCACCGGGCCCGCCAGCCCACCGCGACCAGCGCCGCGACGAGGAGCAGCACCGCGCAGCCCACCGTGAGCGCCAGGTCGCTGGTCAGCGCGTGCCCGCCGAGCGGCGTCGTCCAGCGGGCGCCGGTGCCCCACAGGGCGTGCCGCGCCGGAAAGTTCACCGCCACGTACGCGCCGACCCCCACGCCCAGCGCCACGCGCGTCAGGGCGACACCGTACGTCGCGTGCGCGGACAGGGTCATCCAGCGCACTCCGGACTCCAGCAGGCGGCTCACCGGTCCCCTCCGCGGGACGACGCGCCGGTCCGCAGCGCGTCCCAGGTGGCGCCGAACGCGTCGTCGCCTTGGCCGGGCAGGCGCACGGGCGGGCGGGCGCCGAGCGCGAGCTCGGTCGGCTCGGGCCGCTCGGCCGTCCCGTACGGCGCGAGGGCGTGGCGCACGACGGTGGCCTGGACGTACACGGGCCCCGCGGCGCCGTCGTCCCCGGTCGCGGACGCCTGCAGGACCTGGGTCGCGTAGGCGGCCAGGGCCCGGTCCTCGGCGAGGTAGTCGTCGACGACGCCGGGCGCGGCGCCGGCGTCGAGGAGCGCGACGCGCAGGCCGGGCCAGGGGTCGGCGGGCGCCGGCCCGGTGGCCGGGACGCTCGGGGGCGGCCGCAGGACGACGCCCCGGGCCGCCGTGGGCAGTGCGAGGAACGCGGCACGGACCCCCGCTGCCAGACGGCGGGACGGCCGCTCCGTCGCCGCCGGGAGCAGGTGCTCGGTCAGGGCGCCGATCTCGACCGCCGTCGTGTCGATCCAGGGACCTGGGACCAGCTCGCCGGCGGGCCCGTCGACGTAGATGCCGCGCACCGCCAGCGTGTAGTCGACGTGCACGGGCGAGGGCGCGAAGAGCGACCAGTTCTGGGCGAGGACCGGGGTCATATAGGCCTCCAGCGCCCGGTGGACGCCGGTGGCGGGTGCTTCGCCGGCGGGGACCTCGCCGTCCGGCAGGCCCGTCAGGTAGCCCGGCGCCGCCCACAGGAACGTCGCCACGAAGTGCGCGAGCAGGAGCGCCCAGACCGTGACGACGAGGGCGCGAACGCGCCCGGAGACGACCGGGCCGGCGTCGGGCGGCCCTGCGCCCTCGACCGGGACGGGGCACGTGCCCTCGTCGCCCTGTGTGCTGTTCACCGCGCACAGGCTGCCAGAGGCACCTGTCCCGATCCAGCCCGTCTCGGACCCCGACGCCGTTCCGGCCCGTCTGTGCGCGCCGGGCGTGAGCCGCGGCCGGTCAGGCTTCGGTCGTCCGACCCTTCTTGACCGCGCCGATGATCACGCGGATCCCCAGGCCGAGGATGACGAGGTCCAGCAGGATCTGGCCGGAGACGAGCAGCCTGACCGCCTCCGACCGAGGCACGACGTCCCCGAAACCGACAGTGGCGAACGTGGTGATGGTGAAGTACAGCGCGTCAGATCGGGTCAGCGGCTCACTGAACGTCGCCGGCGCCTGGTAGCTGAGCACGAAGTAGGTCGACGCGAACAGCAGCAGGAAGAACGGAACGAGAGTCGCCAGGGCATGGATCGCTCTGATGCCGGGCAACCTGGACCGGATGATGGAACGAACCTCCCAGTACGCCGTCGCCGCGAACCCAGCGAGGCCGAGGATCAGTATGAGCGTCAGGTGCGACACCGAGTCCCGGTCGAGCGGTAACAGGTAGTAGAGCACCACCAGGAGCACCGACGTCGCGCCGGCGCGCAGCAGACCGAACGTGATCATCGTGCGTCGTCGCCAGGCGCTCGTGCCGCCCGGCTCTGCTCCCGCACCGCTGCTTCGGGCTTCGGCACCTCCGCCGTCCTGCTGCGGATCGCGTGCTTGCACGTGGGCCACCTCCTGGAACCTGGATCCACTCTGATCCTGGATGCTCGCGACGGCCACCGCGACCTCGCGAGCAAGGGACCGGGTGCTGCCGCCCGCGGCCGACGCGCGACCACCCGCCGTCGCGGGCGGTCGCGCGTCGCGCGACCACGGGTTGCCGTGCCCTCACCGACTGGGCGGCGTGCCGAGCGGACGTCAGCCCTTGACGCAGAGCACCGTCCGCAGCCGGGCCACGACCTCTACGAGGTCGGACTGCGCGGCGATCACCGCGTCGAGGTCCTTGTAGGCCCCCGGGATCTCGTCGAGCACGCCCCGGTCCTTGCGGCACTCGACGCCCTCGGTCTGGGCCGCGAGGTCCTCGACCGTGAACTCCTTCTTGGCCCGGGTCCGCGACATCCGCCGGCCCGCGCCATGCGACGCCGACCAGTACGACGCGGGGTTGCCCAGACCGCGCACCACGTACGAGCCCGTGCCCATCGATCCGGGGATGAGGCCCAGGTCGCCCCGGCCCGCCCGGATCGCGCCCTTGCGGGTGACGATCAGCTCCGCGCCGTCGACCTGCTCGCGCGCCACGTAGTTGTGGTGCACGTTCACGCCCTCGTTGAAGGTGAGCTCTCGGCCGCCGTCGGACATCTCCGCGAACTCCTCCCGGACCGCCTGGACCGCGAGCGCCATCATGACCGCCCGCGAGCGTGCGGCGTACTCCTGCGCCCACCACAGGTCGTTGAGGTACGCGTCCATCTGGGGCGTGCCAGCGAGGAACACGGCGAGCTCGCGGTCCACGAGGCCCTTGTTGTGCTCCAGGTCCTTGGCGATGCGGACGTGGTGCTCGGCGAGCTCCTTGCCAATGTTGCGGGAGCCGGAGTGGAGCTGGAGCCAGACCTGGTCGTCCTGGTCCAGGCACACCTCGACGAAGTGGTTGCCGCCGCCGAGCGAGCCGAGCTGCTTGCGTGCCCGGGTCTCGAGCTGCCGCACCTTGGGGTTCAGCGTCTCGAACCGGTCCCAGAACACCTGCTCGCCGCGCAGCCGCTCCTGGCCTCCGGACCCCTTGACGGGCCGCAGCCGGCGCAGGTCCACGGGCTCGTCGTGCGCGTGGAACCCGACCGGGATCGCGGCCTCGATCCGCTTGCGGAGGCGGGAGAGGTCGTCGGGCAGGTCGCTCGCGGTCAGCGAGGTACGCACACCGATCATGCCGCAGCCGATGTCGACGCCGACGGCGTTGGGCGACACGGCGTCGCGCATGGCGATGACAGAGCCGACGGTCGCGCCCTTGCCGAGGTGGACGTCGGGCATCACGCGGACACCCTCGACCCAGGGCAGGGCGGAGATGTTGCGCAGCTGGTTCAGTGCCGCGTGGTCGACGTCGTGCTCGTGCGCCCACATGAGGGTCCGGGCCCGGGCGCCCGACAGGGCGACCGGGAAGTTCGAGGACATGGGAGTGCTCCAGTCGTGTTGGGTGTTTGGCTCGCAGAACCTATGGGCCGACGGCGGGCGCGCGCCAGGACATTTCGCGCGCACGCGGGGCGGGCCGGTGCCGCGCCGGGTTCAGCCGAGGTCCGTCCCGTCGAGCGAGGTCGACGGCTTGCGGTCGGGCAGCCGCATCATGCGGAAGGAGTTGCCGAGCCCGACGAGGCTAGCGAGCAGCGGCACGAGCAGGGCCACCTGCAGCGAGCGGTTTCGGGCGTCGTTGTTGATGGCCAGCACCTCGGTCTCGACCTCCGGCGGCTGACCCGTGATCTGCTCCGCGAGCTGGGTGTTGCTCATGACCTCGGCGTCGGTCTCGAGCGCGATGGCGATCTGCTGCTGCTCGGCCGCGGGGATGACCGAGCTGTCCTCGGTCAGCTGGTTGAAGCTGAAGGCGAGGACGGCGAGCAGGAGGCCCCCGGACATGGCGAGGCCGAAGGAGAGGCCGAAGGACCCGGCCGCCGAGTTGACGCCGGCGGCCTCGCTGACCCGTTCCTCCTCGATGGGGGCGAGGGTGTAGTTGTTGAGCTGGGAGACCAGCAGGCCGAGCCCGCAGCCCGCGATCGCGAGCGGGAGCGTGAGGTACCAGCCGCTGTCGACGCGGGGGACGAGCGGGATGATGACGGCGATCCCGAGGCTGGCCAGCAGGAACCCGGCGCGGATGATCGCGGCCGGCCGTCGGCGCCCGCTCCTCCTGCCCGCCACGATCGCCGCCGCGAACATGGTCAGCGAGAGCGGGGTCAGGGCCAGGCCCGCCTGGAGCGCGTTGTACTCGAGGGTCATCTGCAGGAACAGCGGCAGGGCGATCATGGCCCCGCCAAGAGTGATCTGCTGGAGCATCTGGCCCGTGACCCCGGTGGTGAAGGTGGGATGGCGGAACAGGCCGGGGTCGAGCAGGGGGACCTTGTGCTCGCGGACACGTCGTACGAGCCACCGGGCGAGCGCTACCAGCGCCGCGAACCCGACCACCATGAGCAGGCCGACGAACTCACCGCCCTCCTGCCAGACCAGGATCCCGAGCACCACCCCGCCCATGCCGATCACGGACAGGATCGCGCCGACGACGTCGACCTGGCGGGAGCCGGTGTAGGGGACGTCGCGCACCAGCCTGATCTGGCTCAGGACGACGGCGATGATGAGCGCCTCCAGCCCGAACCCGACCCGCCACGACAGGTAGGTCGTGACGAACCCGCCCAGCAGCGGGCCGATCGCGGCGGCGATGGCCGCCGCCGCGCCGACCATGGCATACGCCTGCTTCTGGGCGGCACCGGTGAAGTTGCCGTGGATCAGCGACTGCATCGCCGGCAGGAGCAACGACGCCCCGAGCCCGCCGATGATCGCCCAGAAGACGACGATGGCCGTGAGGCTCTGCGCGAGCGTCATGGCCACCGCCCCGGTCGCGTACGCCAGCAACCCGATGACGTACGCGCGCTTGCGCCCGATCAGGTCGCCCACCTTGCTGTTGATCAGGATGAACGCCGCCGAGACCAGCGCCTCGAGCGCGATGGCGGACTGCACGCCGCTGGCCGTGGTGTCCAGGTCCGTGACGACCGCGGAGATCGACACGTTCATCAACGAGGTGTCAACGACGAGCACGAACATCGCTGCCGCCAGCAGCAGCATGAGCCGTCGGTTCTTCGCGCCCCCAGGTTCGGTGCCTTCGCCCGGTCCGGTACTCATGTCGCCGCCTCGTCCCGTCGCTCAGGATCGAGACTACCGAGGCCGACGGCGCGGGGCGCGCCAGGACATCTCGAAGCCACCCTGGGGAGGTGCCCGCGCGGGCCGCGCCGGCACCAGCCGCCCGACGCAGTAAGATTCCCCCGCGGCTTCGTGCCGCAGGCCCCGTTAGCTCAGCTGGTCAGAGCAGGAGACTCATAATCTCTCGGTCACAGGTTCAAGTCCTGTACGGGGCACCACCCTGAGGATCTACGGTCACGCCTTACTCATCGACGTCACACGCATCAAGTAGCGAGTGAAACGGAGATGGGTAACGTCCACAGTAAGCCGCGACGCACCTTCACCTGTGCGGCATCGAGGTTTGCTTGAGGGAGGACGAAGGAGATGGACATCGTAGAAGATTACGACTGGGCCGGGATCCTAGGGACGATCGTCATCGTCCTCCTGATCCTCATCGTCACGTGGATCGTCGCCCGGTTGGTCAGGTGGGCGGTCGCCAAGCTCGTGTCGCGGATCGGGTTCCTGCAACGTCAAGGAGCTGACGGTCAAGACGTCGGCACATCGATCGGGCAGATCGTCGCGCTTCTGATCTGGCTGTTCGGCCTCATCGCCGTGCTGCAGGTGCTGCAGCTCGAAGAGGTGCTGGGACCGCTCCAGGGCATGCTCGAGACGATCCTCAACTACCTGCCGAACATCATCGGTGCGGCAGTTGTGTTCTTCATCGGGTACCTCATCGCCAAGATCGTCAAGCAGATCATTGTCGCGGCACTTGGCACGGTCAACTTCGCACGCATGTTCGGCAAGGCCAGATCAGCGGCCGCTCGGGAAACGGGTGCGGAGCCGACCACGACCGGCGAGACCTATGACCCGGCCGGCGGGACCTATCGCCCGGCGACGGGTGAGGCCACCGCGGTCGACACCGAGCACGAGGCCCGCGAGACGAACGCCCGCATCGCCTCGGTCCTCGGGAACCTTGCCTTCGCCGTGATCATCATCGTCGTGGCCATCGCGGCGCTGCAGGTCCTCGGCATCTCGGCGATCTCCGACCCGGCCACGGACATGCTGACCCTGATCCTCGGGGCGATCCCGGCGATCATCGCGGCGTTGATCGTCCTGGGTATCGGCTACCTCATCGCGAGGTTCGTCGCCGACCTCCTGGAGAGCACGCTGCGGGGCATCGGCACCGACGAGGCGATCCGGAACGTCGGGGTCACGACGGGCCGCACCAGCCCGTCGACGATCATCGCGAAGATCGCCCAGGTCGCGATCATCGTCTTCTTCGCGATCATGGCCGCGCAGCTCCTGGGCTTCGCGACGATCACCGACCTCCTCGACGAGGTGCTGGCGCTGACCGGCCGCGTCCTGTTCGGCGGCGCGATCATCGCCGTCGGCTTCTTCGTGGCCAACCTCATCAGGCGGGCGATCGGCGAGGGCACCGCCGGCACGATCTTCCGGTACGCGACGATCATCTTGTTCTCGGCCATCGGCCTGCAGTTCATGGGCCTGGCGGACTCGATCATCAACCTCGCGTTCGGCTCGATCGTCGTCGGTGCGGCCCTGGCCGCGGCCCTGGCCTACGGGCTGGGTGGTCGCGACGTCGCGCACCGGTCGCTGGAGAGACTCGAGCGCAGTATGGAGACGTCGCCCACGGCGCCGCCCCGGACGACGCCGCCGCCTCCGACGACGCCGCCCACGCCGCCACCTCCGACAACGCCGCCCACGCCGCCACCTCCGACAACGCCGCCACCTCCGACGACGCCGCCCACGCCGCCTCCGACCGGTCCGGCCTACTGAGGCCCCGCCGGCCTCACAGGGCGCTCGCGGATCCCGTCCGCGAGCGCCCTGGGATGGCTACGACGTCGGAGCGTCTGACACGTCCGCGAAGGAGTACGGGGGCCATGGCCCGAGGTACCGGATGCGGGCAGCGGGCTGCTCGTCCCGGATCGCCGCCAGCTCGCGCCCGACGGCTTCGCGTTCCTCCTGCCGGACCAGCAGGGAGAAGCTGAGCACGGGGACGACGCCGGGCTCGGCGCGGGCGCTCCGGTTCTCCGTGAGCTCCTGGGACACCCCGGCGAGCCGACGGCGGTACTCCTGGTACAGCTCGTCGGCGAGGGCGCCGGTGACGTCGCGCTCGATCCGGTCCAGCTTCTTGCGCAGGAGACGCTGGACGCCGGGCGGCCGTCCTTCCAGCTCGGCGCGGACGGCCTCGGCACCCGGATCCCCTCGCGCGGTCTCCTGCTGGTCGAGCCCGATCTCCACCCGGAGCTCGACGCGGTCATCAAGCTGGTCGAGCCGTGCCAGGAGCTCTTCGGCGTGCGTCGTGAGCCAGTCCTCGAGCCGGCCGCGCGCCGACTCTTCCTCGGTGCCGGCGACGATCACGTTGAACGTCATCGGCAGCAGCGTGCTCCGACGCTGCCAGAGGCGGTCGACGGCGTCATTGTGCTCCACGACCCACCGCCGGACCTCGTCGTCGGCACCCGTGTACGGGCCGCCTGCATGGTGGTGGACCACGGCGGAGAGTCCCCCGTCGATCGTCACGACGTGCAGCGGTGCGCCGTCGATGCCGGTGCCGGGGTCAGCCGGCACGCCCCGCACGATGGCGTAGACATACAGCCCCTCTGGGCTGGTCACGAGTCCTCCGCCCGGGCTTCGCCGGACCACCGAGCCGGATCGACGAGCTTGTCGACCAGGTCGTCGACGACGTCGTCGAGCCCGCGCCGCAGGTCGGCGACCGAGGCCGTCAGGCCGTGGTCGGCCTTGATCGCCTCGAGCGCGTCGTCGAGGTCGAGCAATGCCTGGCCGAGGCGCTCCTGCTCCTCCTCGGTGAGGTCGCCGCTCTCGAGGCGTCGCACCGCCTGGCCCTCGAGTGCTTCCTGGATGACCTCGACGAGCGTGACCACGAGGGTCAGGAGGCCGTTCTTGAGGCTGCTCTCGTCGACTCGCAGTGTCATGTCTGCCCTCCTGTCCGTGACTGCGTGCGGGCGTCGGAGACTTTCGACAGGGCGGTCGCCCACCCTGTCGTGTCCTTGGTGGCCAGACGGACGGTTGTCGAGTCGCCACGCACGACGAGCATCTGGCGGCCCACCGGCGTCCGGCCACGGACCAGGTCGACGGACCGGATCTGGTCCGGTCTCAGCCGGACCGCTGGCCGCACGTCTCGGACTCCCTTCCAGGTCAGGCCGTTGGTGCGGTCGAGCGTCCCGGTCCCCCCACGCCACACCGAACCGCCGGCGAGGTCCTCCCGATACCAGACCAGGGCCTGGAACGGCGCCGGCCGGCGCGCGGGTACTGGCGCACCACTTCCCGGTGCGTGCTCGCGCAGCTGGGCGACGAGGCTCTCGGGTGCCGCGGCCGAGAGCAGAGTGGTCCCGGCGCGTGTGGTCAGGGCCACCCGGGTGCGCTCCTCTCCTCCAGCGCTCAGCTCGGCCTGCGTGCCCACCCCGGTGATCTCGTCGAGGGTCGCCTGCCAGAGCAGCTCGCGCGGCTCGGCCCGCCAGACCATGAGCCGCCGGGTGGTGAGGTAGACGGTGCCCGGGCGCCACGTGACGTATGGCTCTTCCTGACGGTGCCCGCCCGCCATGCGGGCGATGACGTCCTCGTCGTCGGCGAGCGGGACGCGGCGCGCGAGCGAGCGGCGCACCCACTCACGGGTCTGCTCGTCCCAGGCGCGCATCATGCCGTGCTCGAGCATCGTCTCGATGCCGCCGACCATGGCGCGCAGGCTCACACCGATCAACGGGATGTCCGCCACGGTGACGATGAGGTCGAGATCGAGGTAGACGCCCTTGTCGAGCAGCACGTCCAGGAGGTCGGGCAGGGTGACACGCAGGTCCCGGGTCGGCTCCATGGCTGACCGGGAGTCGCGTTCGGGTCCCGACCGCGCTGTCATCACATTCTCAGCCATCGCGATCGACGTCCTCGTCCGGCGGCGACGCACCCTGGGCGGGCTCCAGGCCAGGGGCCGAGGCCTCGCGGAGCGCCTGGGCGCTCTGCCATCCGCACCACGGGCAGTACTCCTCGAGCAGCTGGGCCGCCGGCGAGCTCTTGCCGCAGCTCGGGCAGGTCTCCTTCCGTTCGAGTGCCTGTCGCCAGGCCACCGTGTCTCTGTCCGTGCCCGCCGGGAACTCCAGGCCGTAGCGTGCCGCGGTGTCGAACGAGGCGAGAGCGGCTCTGATCCGGATGCCGAGGAGCTCGACGCCGCCGACCGACACCATGATGTCGGCGTTGAGCACGAGCCCCTTGTCCAGGACCGTCTCGATGACATTGTCCAGCGTGCCCTCGCGCGAGCGGCGCGGTTCGAGGGCGTCGCCGGGGCCGCTGCGGACGGTCATGGTGCCGGGCTCGCGCTTCAAGAACCTACCCGGCCGCGGACGTACCGCCGGCCGCGGTGGAAGCCGAGGAGCCCGCCGTCGGCGGCCAGCCGCACGTGGTACTCGGCCATGATGTCGGAGGTGCTCGGGATGTGTTCGTCCTCGAGCACCTCGAGGGTGACCTGCCACGTGTCGTCGTCGCGCTCGACGCCGACGACGCCCTCCACGGTGTCCTGGGCGAGCACGGTGAACTCCTCGAGGGCTTTCCGGACCGCCGCACGGGCGTCGATCGTGTCCGGCTTCGTGGGCGGCTCCGGCGTCCGGCCCTCGTCCTGCGACTCGACGTCGCCCTCCTCCTGGCCCTCGTCCTGACGCTCCTCCTGACGCTCGACGTCGGCCTCGTCCTGGCGCTCGACGTCGGCCTCGCGCGGGCGCGCCCGCTGCGCGGGGCGGTGCGCCGGCCGGGCGTGCGGGTCGCGGTGCCGGCGGCGGGGACGATCCTCGGAGGCGGGCGCGTCCGCCGGTTCCTGGTTCATGGCTCTCCTTGCCGCCGACGGCGGTTCGCTTCGAGGAGCCTGGTCACGAGGGCTTCCTCCAACGCATCGGCCTCGGTGTCATCGATCGAGCCGTCCTCCCGGGCCTCGGCTATCTGGTCGAGCTGTCGACGGATGGCGCCGGGGTCGTAGTACTCACGCTCAGCCTCCTCGCGCACCTGTTCGGCGATCCAGACGACGCCCCGTACCGGCGCCAGCGGCAGCGAGACCAAGGCACTGAACAGGCCCACGGTTCACACCTCCTCCGCGAAGTCGTAGGGCGCCTGCGGTCCGACGAGGCGGAGGGTGATGCGCCCCACCAGTCCGGCAGCCACGTCCTCGAGCGCGTCCTCGAAGCGTGCCACCGCGTCACGCCGGACGAGGAGGGCAGCATCGAGCACGACGTCGACCTGCGTGACCTCCCGGTGCCTGAGCTCCTGGACGAGCGGCACGACCGCACCTTCGAGGAAGTCGGCATCCGCCGCCCGCTTGCGGTCGAACCCCGCGACGACGAGCTCGCCCAGCCGGATACGTGCGTCACGCATCGCCTCCTCGGGCTGTCCGCGGGTGATCTCCCGGAGCCGGCGGATCTCCGGGTCCTCGCGGACGAGCTCGGCGATGATGGCGTCCTGGTCGTAGCGCGCGGTCAGGCTGAGCTGGACGACATCGGCCAGCTTGCGCAGGTTGTCGACGTAATCCTGCTGGCGCTCGGCGGGGAGCGCCGATCCGATCGCGTCAAGGCCGTCGGCGGTCGCGCCGAACTGGATCGGCAGCACCGCCCCCCTGCCTGCCATGGTGTCGACCACCGCTGCGTGTGCCCGTACCTCGGCAGCACGGCCGAGGACCTCGCCGCCGGGGAGGTCCGACACGAGGGCGGTGACGTGCGCGAGCCGCTCGGCGTGCACCGGCTCGTCCTGAACCCCGATCAGGCCGTCCGGTACACGCTCGTCGAGCTGCACCAGGCCGTAGAGATAGAGGCTCTGCCCGGCGCGCTGCTCGTGGTCATCGCTCACGCCTGCTCCTCTGCGGTGTAGTCCGGCCCTGCCGCCTCTGTGGTTCCTTCCGCGCCCTCGGCTGGTCCTCGTCCTGATCCTCATCCTTGGACTTGGACTTGGACTTGTCGTCGCCCGAGCCGATCAGCGCCTCCTTCGCGCCCTGGAGCATGCCCTTCGTCTTCCCGCTGCTGCCGCTCTCGCTCATGTCCTCCACGAGCTCCGGCAGGTCGCGCCCACCGACTTGTTCGAGGTCCAGCCGGTTGGCGGCCTTTGCGAAGCGCAGGTAGGTGTCGACGCTCGCGATCACGATGCGGGCGTCGATGGTGAGGACCTCGATACCGACGAGCGAGACCCGGACGAAGACATCGAGGACAAGACCTTTGTCGAGGATGAGCTCGACGACATCGGCCAACGAGGAGGGCTGGGGGCGCTCGACGTACCCCCGGGGGCTGGATCTCGCGACTTCTGCCATGCTGCCTCCTTGGTGAGCCCCCCGCTCCGCTGCTTACCGAGCTGGGCTCGGGGCCTCCTGTGGCACCTCCTCGTCTTCCGACTCCTCGTCGTACGGCTCTTCCTCCTCGGACTCCGCCTGAGAGGACTCTTCCTCGAGCACCTCGTCATGGGTGCGTATGACTTCCCCGTCCTGGATCTCAGCGCGGTAGCCCTCGAGATCGTCGGGGTCGAGCATGACGTCGGTCATGACGTACCGGACGAATTGCTTCAGCTCCAGACGGAGGCGCCGGTTCACCGCCCGCCAGATGTTCGCCGTCTTCTCCACGAATCCGCCGGGGTGGTACTCGACCACCAGGACGATCCGGGTCAGCTCCTCGGCGAGGGAATGGAAGGTCACGACACCACTGAGGTGCCCCTTCGGGCCGGTCGAGTCCCACACGATCCGCCTGCCCGGCACCTGGTCGACGATGGTTGCGTCCCACTGGCGGTGCGACCAGAACACCTGCCCCTGGAACGAGACCGTCCCCTCGTCCGGGTCGAGCTCGGCGTGCTCGACCTTCTTCATGAACTCGGGCCAGCGGTCGTACTCCGTCCAGGCGTCGAAGACGATGTCGACCGGGGCGCCGACATCGATCGCCTCGACGATGTTGTTGAACTTGAAGCCACTGTTCCCGTCGCCACGGCCACCGAGCGCGTCCTTGACCTTGTCCGTCACGCCCGTCGCGGACTCCTTGATGTTGGTCGCGGTGTCCTTGAGGCCGGTTGCGGACTCCTTGATGTTGGTGAAGACCTGCTTGACGCCGGTCGCGGCACCTGCGAGGCCCGCCTTGAGGGGTGAGCCCTTGTCGACCATCTCCTTCGCGCCCTTGGCTGCGGCCGCGGTGCCAGGAGAGGGCCTTCCCTCCGCGTAGTCGGTGAGGCGCTGCGTCAACCCGCCTGTCTTCTCGGCCACCTTGTCGACCGCACGACCACCGAGGGCATGGGCGAGACCGCCCAGCGAGTCCTTCAGGGAGGAGGCAACCGGGCTGAGGCCAGGAGCCTTCTCGGGTGCCACCGGGGACTTGTTGCTCATGACACTCTCCTCTGCGCCGGTTCCGGTCAGCCCTGCTTGCGGGCGCCAGAGGTCCTCCGCTGGCGAGTCGCGGCGGGTTTCTTCGCCGAGCTCCGCGCAGGCTTGGCTGCCGTGTCGCGTCCGCTGCCGGTCTTCCCGGTCCCCTTCCGCGTGCTCCTGCTCCGCGCGGGTGGCTTGGCCGGCTCTTCCTCAGGCTCTTCCTCAGGCTCCTCCTCGGGCTCCTCCTCGGCCTCGTCCTCAGGCTCCTCCTCGGCCGCGTCCTCAGGCTCCTCGGGGGCCTCCTGACCCTCGGGCTCCTCGACGGGCTCTTCGGTCTCCTCCTCGTCGGCGGCCTCCGACTGCACGTCCCGGAGGCGCTCGGTCTGGTCCTGGAGCTTCGCGCTGAGAGCGTCGATCCGCTTCGTGGCGGTGGCAAGTGCGGCGGCCTTGCCCGCACTCACCAGCTTGCCGGTGACCTCACCCCTCAGCCGCTCGACCTCCGGTGAGGAAAGGACCGAGTCGCGAAGCCCGCCGCCCACCTCACTGAGCAGCCCGCCCCCTTGCGACCCGCCCATCGAGCTCTTGGCCGCGACGGCTCCGGCGATCATGAGCGCCGTCTTCATCATCTTCGTCCGCCCGAGCAAGTAACCGCCGAGCAACACCCCGGCGAGCTTGACCTTGTCGTCCATCACAACCTCCAAATTCGTCGTCCGGTTCTGACCAGCTGGCTGCTCGACTGAAGTCCCTTTCAGCGTTCCACACGGTCAACTCACTCGCGCGACTGAGGGTTTCCGGCTACGACAGACGCCCCGACCGGAACGGTCGGGGCGTCGGCGGGCGTTCGGCGGGCGGGCGCTGTCCGGCCCGCCGTCCGCTGTCACAGGTTGACGGTACGTCCCCCGATCGTCACCACGAGGCGACCGTCGGACGCGAAGGACCAGGCCAGGGAGCCCGAGTACTGTGCGCACCGGGAGCCGTTGGAGCCGGACCACCACTGGTTGCCGCCGGCGTCGGTGCCGATGATCCGGTCGTTCGTCCCGCTGTTGCAGGACGTGTTGTCGCGGAACGTCGAGGTGCCGCCGTCGAAGTTGAAGTTGCGCTCCGTATTGCCGATGCTCAGGTTGTTCGAGATCGTCAGCGACCCAAGGTTCCGGTTGTAGCCGAACCCGTGCTTGCCGTTGTCGAAGGCGATGCTGCGCCGCACGACGTGGTTGACCGCGATGTCCTCGCCGCCGAGCTTGAAGCCGTTGCGGTCGCCGTTGCCTGCCTGGCCCCCGTTGGACAGGGTCCCGTTCTCGTAGGAGAGCGAGTCCTCGATGGTGACGACTCCGATGGGGCCGGTGTCGGACTTGGTGTACAGGTCCCAGCCGTCGTCGATGTTGTTGTGGGACACGGCGTACCGGAACACGTTCCCGGCGCCCACGGTGAGCTTCGGCGCGAACCCGTCGGCGTCCTCCCCGTCGGAGTCGGCGTTGTCGTGCGACTCCGACGACACGATGAGGTTGTTCGAGGGCCACTCACTGCTGGGCGCCCCGGCCGTGTACCGGGAGAGCTGGAGCCCGGAGTCACGGTTGAACCGGGTCACCACCCGCTCGATGACGTTGTTGTCGCCGCCGAGCAGGATCCCGTTGTCGCCCGCGTGCTCGACGACGATGCCGCGCAGGTGCCACCAGTCGCCGCCGATGGCGAGCCCCCGGTTGGCCGGGTCCTCGCTCTGGGCCGAGAAGTTCAGCACGGGCCGCTCGCCGGGGTACGCGAACAGCTCCGTGCGGTCGCCCGAGAGCCCGTTCCTGCCCTGCGCGATGGTGACCGTCTGCGAGTAGTTGTAGGTGCCGCCGCGCAGGTAGATCGTGCCGCCGGCGCTGATCCGGCTGATCGCCGACGGGAGCGTCGTCGGGTTCGCCTCGGTTCCCGCGGCGCTGTCGGTGCCACCCGGCGCCACGTACAGCGCGTCGGCGGTGGGCTCCTCGGTCGGGCCGCCGTCGTCCGGCGGGTCCGTCGGGTCACCGCCCGACGACGGCGCGCCGGCATAGGTCTCGAGCTCGGCGACCCGCGGCGTGGCGCTGGAGCTGGTGATCTCGAAGTTGATCTTGCTCAGCGAGGTCGCGGGGAAGCTGATGGCCTTGGCGCCGCTGCCCGTCGCGAGGACGGCGCCGTTGTCGTTGTTGACGACGCGCCACGAGCCGATGTTGCCGACGGCGCCCGACGCCTCACGGATGTTGATCGACGACACCGTGGTGGCGGATCCCCACTTGACCGAGATGCGGCCCGTCGAGCCCGCGGGTGACCAGTAGGTGGCGGTGTTGCCGTCCAGGACGCTGCCGTAGCTCGTGTCGCTGGCCTTGCTGGAGCCGTCGGCGCCCGCGCCGAGGCTCAGGTTGGTCCCGGTGGGCGGGTCGGTCGGGTCCGGCGTCGGGTCCGTCGGGTCCGGGGTCGGCGTGGGGTCGGGATCCGGGTTGGTCGGCGTGCAGCTGCCGTCCGAGACCTGGTTGCCCTTGTTCGCACCCGCCGTCTGGCTCACGACCGCCGGCACGCAGCTCGCGGCGTCCATGGGGTACGAGTAGGGGATGCTGACCGTGGTGGTCGACGTCGGGTCGGGGCCGGCCGGGTTGTGGTCGCTGCTGCGGCCCGACCACGTCACGTTGTCGAAGATGTTGCCGCTGACCTGCCAGTAGCCCGCCTGGTCGGTGTAGAACGTGCCGAGCACGTCCACGGAGTCCTCGAAGTAGTTGTTGTCGACCTTCGCCTTGGCCCCGGCCCGCGAGTTGATGCCGGACTCGTTGAGGTTGACGTAGTGGTTGTTGTAGGCGTGCGCGATGCCGCCACGCAGCAGCGGCGTACGCGAGTCGATGTTCGAGTACAGGTTGTGGTGGAACGTGACGAACCCGTTGGAGAGGTCGGTCTCGCTCGATCCGATGAGGCCGCCGCGCCCCGAGTTGCGCAGGGTGCTGTACGACAGCGTCACGTACTTGGTGTCGTCCTTCATGTCGAACAGGCCGTCGTAGCCCTCCGACTCACCGCCCGAGGCGAGCAGGTTGACGTGGTCGACCCAGACGTTGCGGACGCCGCTCTCCATGCCGATGGCGTCGCCGCCGTTCGACGTGGGCGAGCCCGACTTCTTCACGTTCTGGACCGTCACGTTCTGGATGATGATGTTGCTGGACTCGCGGATGTGGATGCCGATCTGGTCGAAGACCGCACCGCTTCCCACACCGACGAGCGTGACGTTGCTGATCTGCTTGAGCTCGATCACACCGTCGGCCGTGTTGCAGCTGCCGCCCGACACCTTGCTGGTGTTGCTGTGGTTGATGGTTCCCGTGACCTCGATGATGATCGGGGTGCTGCTGCTGGCGCGGGTGCACAGCGCGGTGTGGATCGCGGTGCCGGTCGTGGCCCGGACCGTCTGGCCGCCGGCGCCTCCGGTGGTGCCGCCGTTCTGCGTGGCGAAGCCCGTGGCCGGGCCGGTCGCGGCCGCGGCGTCCGGGATGGACTGTGCGGTGATCCCGATCGTGACTGCGAGTGTCAGCGCAGCCACCGCCGAGAGGATCTGGACAGCTCTTGGTCGTCTCATCGTCATTGCCTCACGTTCGTCGTTGAATGCGGGACAGTGCTGTGGTTCGTTCGCGCGACATGGCATCTCCAGGCGCATCCGCCCCAACGCTGGAGCGAGACACCGGATGAGATCTGGATCCATGGGTAACCGGTTTCCCGGATCCTAGTAACCGGTTTCTCAGATGGCAAGCCCTTGAGCCGACGACGTGTGTGATCACTTCACCGAGCGGTGGTGCGTGGCGCCCTCGCAGCCAGGGCGACCACGCCTACGCGGACATGTGTGTTGCCGTGAGTGGACAGCGTCTACTCACGGCAACACGTGTCGCACGGGATCGCCTTCGCGACCCGCGCCTCGCCGGACTGCTTGCGCTAGACCCGGCTGCGGCCTACCAGGCCCAGGATCAAGCTGACCACCAGGACAATCACGCCGATCCAGATGAGGAACTGGCCGATGTCCGTAGCAACCCCCAGGATGACGAGGGCTACGCCGACCAGGATGAGAATGAGCCACGTTGGCACCTTGGTCTCCTTTCCCCGGCACGACGCACGGTTGCGCCGTACTACCTCGACATTCGCGTCGCCCACGCCCACTCGCACGTCGAACCGGACGAACCGCACGCTCCGCACAGACCGGCGACGATCAGCGGCCGGGACACCGGGCAGGCCGGCGCGGCGTCACTCGCCCGCGCGGGCGAGCACCGACTCCCAGTGCCACGGCTCCGGCACGCGCCCGTCCGGCTCCGCGAACGCCGGATGGACCCAGCCGTAAGTCTTGGCGTGCGCCTTGAGCCAGCTGTACTGCCCGGTGTCGAACGTCTCCACGCCGCCGCCGATGTCGACCGCGACCCCCATGCCGTGGTTGGAGCAGCCGGGCGGCGCGGCGATCGGTGAGGACGGGTCGTAGATGGCCGCCTGCGACTCGTACGAGCGGTACGACGAGTTGATCGTCAGGTGCTCGCCGAACGCCTTGCGGTACGCGGCGTCGAGCTCGACCAGACCGTCGAGCACGTCAGTCCGCACGAAGTGCGTAGGAGCCCACGGGATCGGCGACAGCGCCGAGCTCGGGATCTTGCCGCTGTCCGGGTCCCACGTGTGGTCGGGCTCGGGACAGGTGATCGCGTCCTGCGCGTCGGACAGCGTGTCCGTCGCCATGGCGACCACCGAGCTGTTGGTGCTCAGGTCGAGCGCGGCCTTCTCCAGCGCCACGAGGTCGGTACCGGCGAGGCTGGTGTTCGCGGCGTCGTCGACAGCGGCCGACGTGGTCAGGGCCTCCTGCAGGCGCGCCCGGACGACGTCGTCGACGCCCTTGCCCTCGGTCGCCATGTAGACCTTCTTGGCGCGCGCCTCGGTGGTCTCGAGACTCGTGCGGGCCGCTGTGACCTCGCCGCGCGCGAACTCGACCATCGAGGCCTGGACCGCGCTGGTCGCCGCTCCGAGGGACTCCCGCGCGTCCGCCGTCCCGGTGGTGATGCGTGTGAGGACCGGCTCCGCCAGCAGGGTGTCGACCTCGGCGATCTGCGCCGAGAGGCTGACCCGGGACGCCTGCTCGGCCACCTTGCCGTCGGAGGCCGACAGGAGCTGCCTGGCCGCGGCGTTCTGCGCGGCGAGGTCGTCCGTCTCCGACACGACGTGCCAGGCGAGACCACCCCCGCCCATCGCGAGGACGACCACGAGCGTCGCGACGACCACCGCCCGGGCGTTGCGCCGGCGGCGGCGCTTCGCCTCGCGCCGCTCCCTCGCCGTACCTCCGACCGTCGCGCCAGCGGGATCAGTAGCGGTCGCAGCGTTCGTCACGGTCACGAGGCCAGAACCTACGGCAACCGGCGCCAGCGCGCCGACCGGACAGCGGGTGAACTATGCACCTCGACCACCGGGTCGGCGACGGGGACACGGGACCGGCCTCGTTCGCTCCCCCAGCGTGCGGCACTACGGTGGGGCCATGGGGTTCCGATCGTGGTTCGGGCACCGCCCGCAGAAGGCGGTCCGCCGTGCCGTGCGCTCGCACAGCACCGACTCGGTGCTGACCCGGGCGCCACTGATCACGTCGTCGGGCGAGGCATGGGCCTTCGCCACGCGAGCCGAGCTCCTGATGATCTCCGCACCCGAGGCACCGTCCGGCCAGGACGACGCCGAGTCGCGAGGCGCGCCGTCCGTCGTCGTGCACCGTGAGTGGGCCGACGTCGACCGCGCGACCTACGACATGGAGTCCAACGTGATCCGGGTGCACTGGGTCGACGGTGAAGAACCCACCCCGCTGACGCTCGACGGCCGGCGCTCCGTGCTCCCGCAGGTGCTGCGCGAGCGCGTGCAGTGGTCGGTGGTCCTCGCGGAGCCCGTCAAGCTGCCGGGCGGGCGCTCCGCCCGCGTGGCGGTCCGACGCCGGGCGGACGGCGAGCTGTTCTCCCAGGTGATCGGCGGGCGCGACGTCGACCTCGCCGACCCGGACGTGGCGGGCGCGATCGACGCCGCCGAGGCCCGGGTCCGCAGCGCGGCGGGGCTACCCGCCTGAAGCGCGGCTAGTCCTGCGGGACCGCGCGCAGCGTCGCCGCGACCAGCTCCGGACCGACGACGGTGCTGACTATGCGTTCCGAGTACCGGCCGTACTTGGCGCGGTAGGCGTCGTCGAGCTGGGCGTGGACATCGTCGTCGGGAACCTCGAAGCGGACGTCGCGCTCGACGCCGCCCACCCGGACCCTGCCCGTGCCCGAGACCTTGGCGCGACGGAACCACCCGTTGTCCGGGCCGTACGCCGAACGGACATACACGTCGTCGCCCACCCGGGCGGTCCAGATCGTGACGTACGGACGCAGCGTGCCATCCGGTCGGTGCGACGTGACCTGTAGCTCGTCGGTCTTGTCGACCTGCTGCAGCTCCTGCTCGGTCCAGCTGCTCATGCCTCCTCCTCCCGGGCGCCTCCGGCACCCCTTCCGCTGACCTCGTGGCGTGGTCGGCCACTCCACGATGTAACGCCCACGCGCCGTCAGCGAATCCCGCTGGGACCGGTACTGACAGGGCCTCCCAGGCGCCCTGGTCCGTGCTGTAAGGGCTCGTCTCGCGTGCCGTCTACCCGTCCCTGCGGTGTGATCGACGCCGCTGCGCCATCGATGGGATTTGAGGCAGGACTACCCGCCGGAACCTGTTAGAGTTTTCACCGGTCGCCCTCCCGGTGCACGGGACGGGCGAACGCGATCCCGCGTAGCTCAGCTGGCAGAGCATCCGACTGTTAATCGGACGGTCGTTGGTTCAAGTCCAACCGCGGGAGCCGGAACGAGGCCCTGAATTCCCATTTGACGTGGGGATTCGGGGCCTCGTCGTTTCGCCGTCAGCCCTGATCAGAAGGGCTCTGCCGGACCTTCACTCCGCTCCACCGGGCGACCGTCGCGGCCAGACCAGCGTCTCGTGTGGGACCTACCCACCCCGAGTCGGTGTCGCCTCGGGTCTGCTCCCACCGCGCCACAGCAACTCGACACGGCACCATGAACGCCAAGTGCGCCGCGCCATAGAAGTCCCTCTAACCGAACTATGGCGAATCGAAGCCCTCACGATCCGCAGCCCAGCGGTAATCGCCCGCGGGCGGGGCGCTCGGCGGTGGCGCAGGCTCTGTGCGGCGCCAGGTCTGGCCCTGCCGATCGACACCAACCGCGACGACCATAGCTTCTGCAGAGCCGATCTCCTCCCACAGATGCTCAGACGCGAGCCGAAGCCCACCCTCGATCGAGTCAACATCAGGGAAGACGTCGCGCACGTTGTCGTGGACCGACTCGATGAATCGCTCCAGCCCCTGTAGGTCGATGACGAACTCGACAGGAGTGGCTTCGGACGACACCTGCACGAGGGCACGAGCCTCGTGAGCGTTGACTGCAATGTGGTCCAGAACCTTGCCGCCACGGGAAATCAGGTCGCGGGCAAGGTCCGGCGTGGAGTCGGAGTTCAGCACTGTGTTCCTGAGGGGTAGGCGGTGATGATGCGATGACTTACGCGGGCCACCGAAACCATGGGATAGTACGACCCTACGACCTCGTTAGTGCGATTGTCGACCAGCAGGATCTTGCGTGAGTAGCAGAAAGTATCGTTGGACGCGCGGTACGTGATCTTGTCCGGGTCACTCAGCGCCCAATGGATTCCGTAGTCAGCGGTATCTCGCCAATTCTCTTGTGCGATTGCGGCCCTCGACTCCCACTGGCTCAGGTGCCTCTTGACGATATGCCTATATCCCCACGCGTCACTGCCACATGTCAAGTTAGAGCCGCCATACGTGATGGACCTTCCACCGATATGGGCCTGAGAACGACCCTTGAACGCTCGAATGATCTTCAGGTTCTCGTCGAAGATTCCGCACGCACCCCATGTCACGGTCGGCCAAGCCGCCAGCCCGTTCGCCCTGGCACCTTCGGCCTCGGAGTCGGCCATCCACGAATACCGCGGGCTTCCTGACCCTGAGTCCCCTTCGGTACCCGTCGAGGACGCTGCCGAACTCTCGGAGGCGACTGCTGCACCCACTCCAGTCCCCACCAACACCGCTGCAACGATTAGCACGGTCATTTGGCGAATAACACGTCGGCCCAAGGTTCTCTCCTCCGGCGTTGGCCCACTCAGCAACGGCGGCGTACGCATTAACCGTACGGGCACGAGGCTGCGTCCGCACTCCCCGCCTGCAGGGGTCAATTGTCCTGTGCCTGTGCGCCCTCCATGAACAACTGGCGCTAGGCTGAACTAACGACTGCGACGCACCTACGCCGCACTTTCATTGCGAGGCACTGCGTCGCGATAGGCCGGAACGGCACGGTCCACTCTGATCTCAGGCAACTCCACCGCAGGTCAGAGCACATAACACGTCACATTGGGTCTCAACCGGTTGACGGCGAACTCACCCCGGACGGTCGTTGGTTCAAGTCCAACCGCGGGAGCCGGAACGAGGCCCTGAGTCCCCTTGTGAACTGGGGATTCAGGGCCCTCGCCGTCTGCGCGTCGGCACAGTCAGGACGCGCTGCGCGGGAGGCTCATGCGCGCGCCCAGGTGATGTCCTCGATACTGGCGCGTTCGCGACTGGTACCAGGCGAGCGGACGTCCCCGGCCGCGTGCGCAGCGACACCGAACGCCGTCATCGATGTGACTTCCCAATGCGACGGCACCGCAAATTCAGCCGCCACGGCGTCTCGGTCGAACGCCCGGAACTGGTGCGCGTCCAAGCCGATCGAAAGCCCCTGGATGGTCATGTGCGCCACTGCCTGACCGAGGTCGTAGCGGGAGAACTCCGAGTACTCCCAGTCGATCGCGCCCTCGACGCGGGTATGGGCCAGATTGACCACCAGGAGCGACGCCATGGGCGCCCATGCCGACGAGCTGCGGGCCAGATGACGCACAATCCTGGAGTGCACGTCGTCGCCACGCAACCCCGCGACGAACCTCCACGGTTGGGAGTTCCCCGCCGACGGCGCCTTGCGTGCCGCATCGAGCAACGTGTCGAGCTGGGCCGAGCTGACCACCGCGACCGGATCGAACCGGACCGGGCTGAACCTGCCCGCCAGCGCGGGATGAATCTCTGGACAGACGGGCACCTCGCAGGTCGTCACGGACACAGTCTGAGGCAGTGTCCGCTGGGAGCGTGAACGCGTCCGGCTGACGGAGGCGGGCTGGACGGGTGCTGCCAGAGGATCGGGTCATCCAATCCGCGGCAGCCGCCGCCTTGTTCAGGAGGTCCTCGTGTTCATCGCAATCCTCGACTTCAGCACTGCTGCCACCGACCGTCCCACTGCCCTCGCCCAGTTCGACGCCGAGGCCGATCAGGTACGCGCCATGCCAGGCAATATCGCTTTCCGGGTCTACGCCGCGCGTGAGAACGACACGGCGATCGCCGTCGTCCATGAGTGGGACGACGAGGCTTCCTTCGCGGACTACCTGGGCTCGGACTCCTTCGCGCGATCAGGCCAGGCGATCCGGCCGATGATGATCGGAGCCCCGGTGAGCAGGCGCTTTCACGCCAACTTGCTGGAGACCGTGGTCTGACCGGCGTCGCGACGGACCTATAGGGTCGGCTCGTGCGAGACCGTCGATGACCCGCGGGGCGTACAGCTTCGTTCGCACGTTCGCGCCGGAGCCCGCTCGCGACCTGTGTGTAGACCGCCACTACCTGCTCTGCGCCTCCGCCGGGAGCCTTCGGCTGGAGGCGCACGGGCAGGCGTGGTTGCTGCCACCAGCGCGGGCCGCCTTGATCGAGGCGTGCCAGCCGATCCGGGTGAGCATCCCGCGGCCGGTCACGACCGCGTCGATCCTGTTCGATACCGAATTCACTCCGGCCCCGCCGGCGCCCTTGACCGTATTCGACCTCAACCCGCTGGCACGCACACTGCTGGCCGAGTGCCGTACGTGGGGCGAGGACGACGAACCCCTGACGGCGTACGCGGAGACGCTGTTCGCCGCGCTCGCCGCGGTGACCTGGCGGCTCGCCCATCAGCCGAGCCCCGTCGTCGTGCCGGCGGGTCGGTCACCGGAGCTGCGCCGGGCCCTTGAGCTCACCGAGCAGAGGCTCGGCGGTGAGGTCCGTTTCGAGGACGTGGCAGTCGAAGTTCGCCTCGCGCCGCGGTCGCTGGCCCGGCGCTTCGAGGAGGAGACCAGCATGACCTGGCGAGCAGTCCTGCGCCGCATGCGGGTGTTGGCTGCGATCGAGGAGCTCGCTGCTGGTGACACCCCGGTAACCAAGATTGCATTCATGGTCGGATACACGTCATTGTCGGCGTTCAACGCCGCATTCAGGGAGCTGACTGGCCGCACGCCAACGGAGTACCGGGCCAGCTTTCGGTCCTGACAAGACAAGACTCGACCGCGGGAGCCGGACACCCGCAGCCTGACGCTCAGCCGAGCTCGACGAAGTCCGCGTCATACGCGCCGAGCGTGAAACCTCCCTCATAGTCGGTGTCGTACAGAACGCTGGTCGCTCTGCCTTCCATCGTGATCGGTTTCGGCTCTGCGTCCAGGTTGAGGTAGAGCACATGGCGGTCGTCGATGGCGCGGGCCATCACGCCCGGCGGCACGAGGGGCCCTCGGGCGATGCCGTGCCGGTCGATCTCCCCCTCGAGCAGCAGGTCCAGGACTTCCCGGCGAGCCGGCAGCGCGACGTAGACGGCGCGCCCGGCACCGAACCGCTTGGCGGTCACCAGCGGATGGTCCTGGCCGAGTCCGGCCGAGCGACCAACCGTCCCGGCCGTGCCCGGTTCGACGACGTCGAAACGCGGGACCGACACCGTGACGGTGCTGCCGTCGACGTCGACGTCGATCTCCTGGTCGCCCGTACGCCCCCGTGGCAGCTCGTTCAGAGTTGCCGCCTCCTCGTAGGGACCCACCCGGATGCCGAAGACGTCGTCCAGCAGCCCCGGACGGGTGGTGGTGAACGCCTGGCCCGACGCGTCGAGCGTCGCGGAGTACGAGGTCATGATCGCGGTGCCGCCTCGGGCGACGAAGTCCCGGATCTTCGCGGCGCTCGCCTCGTCGAGCACCGCCACGCCGGGCACGAGGAGGATCTTGTAGTCCAGGTTGCTGAGCCTGAGGTCGACGACGCGCACGTCAAGATTCGCGTCGAGCACCGCCTCGAAAGCCGTCTGAGCCTGGTCTTCGTGCGACTCGGGGTAGGCAGCGCCCGCGATCTGGCTGGCAAAGTCGAGCACGACGGCGATCTCCGCACGCGGCCGATAGGGGAAGCCGCGGTCCTGGATCTTCGCGAACTCTTCCGCGATCTGCCGGTACTCCCCGAGGACGCGATTGGGGCGGCCGTCCCAGTCGACCATGCCCTGGAGGAACTGCTCTTCCCCCGCGTGCATCGTCTGCCAGGTCCACCCGCACACAAGCTGGTTGCCGAGCATCAGAGTGGCGTAGGCTGACCTCCGGATGGAGCCGGGGGCGGCCATCATCGTGGTGAACTCGGTGCACCAGAACGGGGTGGTGTTCTCGTACTGGATACGCGCGATCCCGAACAGGGCGTGGCGGATGCCGCCCGCCCCGATGATCCCGGTGCCCGGGTAGAAGCCGTTTCCGGCGCGGGCGAACCGCCCGGTGTAGGCGATCGGCGCGTAGTCGAAGTGCTTCTTCGGGCTGTAGTACCACATGTTCGTGGTGGTCAGGGCGTCGGGCGCGTGGGCGGCGACGACGTCCAGCAGCTCGTTCAGATACGCGTCCACCTCGTACGAGACGAACCGGCGAAAGTCGAGAACCCGTTCCGGCGCCCCAGGAACCGTCCCCGAGAGGGGCAGGCCCACCTCCTCGAAGTCCCCGATCCGCCGCGACCACCGCTGCCCCGCCCATGCCAGGTTGAGCGCGTCGACGGTCCCGTACTTCCCTCTGAGCCAGTCGATGTAGCGGACCCGGACGTGCTCCGAGTACGAGATCGGCCCGTCCCCGGGCTCGTTGTCGACGCCGAACGCCTCCAGCCCGGGGTGATCGGCATACCTGCTCGTCAGGGCTTCGGCGAACCGTCTCGCGTGCGCCCGGAACTGCGGGTCGCCCACGTCGTCCATGTAGCGGTGGTTCGCGTAGAGGCGGTTCCCGTTCGCGTCGGTCACGTCGATCGAGGGGTATTTGCGGTGCAGCCAGAGCGGCGCGGGTCGCACCGCGATGTCGAGGATGACGCGGACGCCGTTGTCGTGCATCAGGTCCATGACCTCGTCGAACCACTCGAACCGGAACTCGCCGTCCGTCGGTTCAAAGGTGTCCCAGGCGAGATGGCCCAGTCGCACGATCTGGATGCCGGCGTCCCGCATCATGGCGACGTCGCGCTGCCACGTCGAGGGGCCGGAGTCGTGCGGGTGGTAGTTGGTGCCGACTAGTAGTCCCCGGGCGGATCGGTCGCCGGGTTCTGGCGCATGGGTGCTCAACGGAGTCGCGTCTCCTCGACGTCGAAGGGTTGCTCGGGACATGCCGTCGGGGGCGGCGCGTTCGCGCCGCCCCCGAAGGTTTCAGCAGGTCAGGCGGTGCCGGTGACGGTGGCGCCGTCGCGGGTCACCGTGTACTCCAGCGTCTGGCCGCTCCAGAAGTGGAACGTCAGGGACACCGGCTCGCCGTCCTTGAGGCTGTCCAGGTACCGCTTGGTCAGCTGGATGGTCCCGTTCTCGTAGTCCGGCCGGAAGTCGTCCCAGAACTCAGGGAAGGCAGTCCAGTTGTGGAACCCGGCTCCGGTGCCGTCGGCGTAGACGGACTCCATCGTGGCCAGCTGGTCGCCGTTGAACGCCGCCGAGATCAGCAGCGACTCGTTGGTGCCGGAGGCGTCCTCGACGGCCGGGTCCTCGGAGCTGATGAAGTTGAGCTTCCACGGCATGCCGTCGGAGAAGAGGACCTTCAGCTGCGCGCTTGTCCCGATCTCTCGGTCGCCGAGGATGCGCTTCAGGAACTTCGCCTTGATCGTCAAGGTGGTGCCGTCCAACGCGTAGTCCGTGCCGGCCCGCAGGGTGGTGTTCCCGAAGCGGACCTTCTCGAACTCGAGGCCGTTGAGGTTCAGGGTGACCGACTTGTCCTTGACCTTGTCCGAGGCGTCGACGAACACGTTGTCGGTAGAGGCGGTGCCGGAGCGGGTGGTCCATGCCGTGGAGATGTAGTCGAACTGCTCCTGGTCGCGCCACTGGCGCTTGTAGCGGTCGTAGTGCGTGCCGTTGTCCCACCACATGGTCGTGATGCCCGCGGTGCGGGCGAGGTAGCCGAAGTGCTCGAAGAACTTCAGGTACTCGCCGCGCTCGACCTTGTTGTCGTAGTTGTCGAGCAGGCCGTACTCGCCGATGATGACCGGGATGCCCTTGGAGACGAAGGTGTCGACCTGACTCTGGAAGTTCTCCACCTGCAGGTTCTGCACCTCCTCGTTGTAGGTGGTGTACCCGGCGACGTTCACGCTGAAGGGCCAGAAGCTGTAGTTGTGGGTGGTCGCTGCCAGCATCGGGTCATCGAGCGCCTCGATCTCGGCGGCGAGGGCGTCCATGTCGCCCGGGTCGGATCCGGTGTGGAGCGTCGGCAGCACCAGGAGGCGGTCGGCGTTGTTGCCGCCGGAGGAGCGCACGATGTCGTGGAACGAGCCGTTCAGCTCAGCCATGTAGCGGTGGTCCTCCTCGGCGCCGGAGGAGCCGGTGAAGCCTTGTTCGTTGATGGACTCGAAGACCAGCTCCTGCGGGTAGTCCTTGAACGTGTTCGCGATCTGGGTCCAGGTGGAGTTGTACTGGGCCATGACCTCGTCGTGCTTGGTGGGCATGTTCGTGACCCACTGCCAGGAGTCGTGGTGGATGTTGATCATGACCTTGAGGTCCGCGTCCAGCGCGTAGTCGACGATCTCCTGCACGCGTGCCATGGTCGCGGGCTCGACCGTGTAGTCGGGGGCCGGGCCGGTGTGGTTGCCCCAGCTGACGGGGATGCGGACCGAGTTGAAGCCCTCGGCCTTGATGTCCTTGAAGAAGGTGTCGTCGACGCGCGGGTTGCCCCACGCGGTC
>NZ_JBHUUX010000063.1:0-19077 GCF_042670845.1 Promicromonospora sp. NPDC057138
GCACCTGTCCGAGTCTCCCGGGTAAGCCGGGTGACTCGGACAGGTGCTCTACTTCGCCGAACCCTCGTGGGGGGTCAGCCCTTGACCGAGCCCGCCAGCAGGCCGCGCACGAAGTAGCGCTGCAGCGAGAGGAACACGATCAGCGGCACGACCATGGAGATGAACGCGCCGGCCGACAGGACGTGCCAGTCGCCGCCGCGCGAGCCCGCGAGCTCGGCCACACGGACGGTCAGCGGGAACGTCTGCAGGTTGCCCATGATCAGGGCGACCAGCAGGTCGTTCCAGACCCACAGGAACTGGAAGATGGCGAACGCCGCCAGGGCAGGCGTGAGCAGCGGGAGCACCACCCGGAAGAAGACCTGCACGTGTCCGGCGCCGTCCATGCGTGCCGCCTCGATCAGGGACGCCGGGATGTCCTTCATGAAGTTGTGCAGCAGGAAGATCGCCAGCGGCAGCGCGAAGGCCGAGTGCGACAGCCAGATGGTCCAGAACGTGCCGTTGATGCCCAGGTCCACGTAGGCCGACAGCAGCGGCACCAGCGTGATCTGGATCGGCACGATCTGCAGGGCGAACACCGCGATGAACAGGATGTCGCGACCCTTGAAGTCCACCCACGCGAACCCGTACGCGGCCAGCAGCGCGATGGTGATCGGGATGAATACCGCGGGCAGCGTCACCACGAACGAGTTGACGAAGTAGGTCGCCAGGTCGGTCGACCCGTCGAACAGCGCGGTCTCGTAGTTCTTCAGCGAGAACACGCCCTCGCCGGCGATCGCGTCGCCGAAGACCGTCCACCAGCCGCTCTGCCGGATGTCCAGCTCCGGCCGGAACGAGGTGACCAGCAGGCCCACCGTCGGGACCGTCCAGAGGATGGCGATCACCACGGCGAGCGTGCTCGCCCACGGGTTGGAGAGCGCCTTGCGCGCCTTGCGGGCCCGGTTGCTGAGGTCCGACGGCGGCCGAGGCACCTCAGGCGCGGACGTGGGCGTTTCGACGGTGCTCATCGGACCTCCTCCGAAATACGCTGCTGGCGCACGTTGTAGACGATCACCGGGATCACGATGACGAACAGCAGCACGGCCAGCGCGGCGCTCAGGCCGGCGTCACCCTGCCGGAACCGCTGGTTGTAGAACTCCAGGGCCACGATCGAGGTGTTGAAGTCGCCCGCCGTCATCGTCCGCACGATGTCGAAGGTTTTCAGCGTGGTCATCGCGATGGTGGTGAGCACGACGATCAGCGCGGGCCGGATGCTCGGGATGGTGATGCGCCAGAACATGCCGAACCCCGAGACGCCGTCGAGCCGCGCGGCCTCGACGATGTCGTCGGGGATCGCCTTGATCGACGCCGAGAGCAGCGTCATCGCGAAGCCCGCCTGGATCCAGACGAACACCACCATGATCAGGAACGTGTTCAGCGGCCTGCTGATCAGGAACTGCTGCGGCTCGCCACCCAGCCAGACGATGAACTGGTTGAGCAGGCCCGTCTGGTCCACGCCCGCGGGCTTGAACTCGTAGACGAACTTCCAGATGATCGACGCGCCCACCATGGAGATGGCCATCGGAAGGAACACCAGGCCCTTGGCCACCGCCTCGAACCGGCTCTTGTCGACCAGGTAGGCGTACGCGAGGCCGACGAACGTAGCCACGAGGGGGGCGACGATCACCCACAGCGCCGTATTGCCCAGCACGATGAGGAACTGCGGTTCGGTGAAGGCGCGCACGTAGTTGTCGAACCCGACGAACGTGGTGCTGTTGCGGTTCATGAACGAGTTCGAGATGGTCAGCACGCCCGGGTACACCAGACCCAGCACCAGCAGCAGCAGTGCCGCGCCCACGAACCCGAAGCCGATGAACCAGCGGGGTGGGTTACGTGGTCGGTCGACCACGAAGAGGATGATGCCCATCAGTGCGACGAACAGCACTATCGCGGTGAGCATCAAAAGTAGTTTGTGCACCGGGTCGTCCCCGGCATGCAGCAGCCAGTCCATGGCTATCTCCTGTCGCTGTCCTGGTCCGGTCGTCCTTGACTGGTCCCGCCCCCCAGCCTAGGACGGCGGAGGCGCGGGACTGTGGGTCCCACGCCTCCGCGCGTCATGCTCGAGGGCCGGCCGTCACTTCTTCGGCCAGGAGTTCTCGATGGTGGTGGTGACGTCCTCGCTGCTCTCGTCGCTGCCGAACCACTCGACGATGCCGTTCCAGAAGGAGTCCGTCCCGACTGCGGACGGCATCAGGTCGGACGCGTCGAACCGCGCGACCGTGGCCGGGTCCGCCAGGATCTGCGCGGACAGCTTGTCGAAGTCCGTCGCCAGCAGGTCCTGGTCGAGCCCCTTGTTGGCGCTCACCCAGCCGCCGGCCGGGGTGGCCGCCGCCTTGGCGTTGGCCCAGTCCGAGCTCGACAGGTAGGTCTGGAAGGCCTGCACCTCGGGACGGTCGGCGAACGCGCCGATGAACTCACCGGCGACCAGCGTCGGCTTCTCGTCGCCCTCGATCGCCGGCAGGTAGAACGCGTAGACGTCGCCGTCCGGCGCCACGGTGGTCCCCTCCGGCCACTGCGTCGCGTAGAAGTTCGCGGCGCGGTGCATCCAGCAGTTGCCGTCCAGGATCGGGTAGCCCGCGTCGGTCCAGGGGGCCGTCGCGATCGAGTCGACGCCGCCCAGGCCGCCGTTCACGTAGTCCGGGTTCTTGAGGATGTCCCCGGCGATGTCCCACGCCTCGACGATCTGCGGGTCGTTGAACGGGATCTCGTGGGTGTACCACTGGTCGTAGACGTCCGGGCCCGCGGAGCGGAGCACGACGTCCTCGATCCAGTCGGTGCCCGGCCAGCCCGAGGCGTCGCCGGACTCCACGCCCGCGCACCAGGGGCGGGTGGCGCCCTCGTTGTTCTCGGCGATGGTGGCCGTGAGTTCCGTCATCTCGTCCCAGGTCGTGGGGACCTCGTACCCGGCTTCCTCGAACATCGAGGGCGAGTACCAGACGAACGACTTCACGTTGGAGCCCAGCGGCGCGGCGTAGAACGTGCCGTCGACAGTGCCGTACTCCTTCCACTCCGGGGCCCAGCCCTCGTCGACGTTGGCCTCGACCTGCTTGGGGGCCGGCAGGACGGCGTCGTAGTCCCGCACCAGCGTCTGGAGCAGACCCGGCTGCGGGAGGATCGCGATGTCCGGCGGGTTGCCCGCCTGGACGCGGGTGGCGATCTGCGCCTCCATCTCGCGCGACCCCTCATAGTTGATCGTGACGCCGGTGCACTCCTCGAAGGGCTTGTACGACGCCGACTGCGTCTCCGCCTCCGGCTCGACGATCGTGGTGTAGACGCTGACCTCGGTACCGTCGAGGTCGCCGAACTCTTCGTACGGAGCGCAGTCGATCTCGAAGGCGGCTGTCTCTCCGCCTCCGCCTCCGCCGTCGCCGTCGCCCCCGGTGTCGGCACAGGCCGCGAGAACAAGGGCCAGGCTCGCGCCGGTCGCCGCAATGGCGACCGCTCTGCGCTTTGAAGCCATCCGGATAGTCATCTCGTGCTCCTCCACTGCTTCGTGGGCTCAGAACCCTCTGACATGCGGGTACGGCCCGGCAGACTGCCAGGTTGCCCTTCAGCAACGCAACCGTGGTTCACGAGGTAACGCAAGCCGATACAGCATCACCTTGCATTACGAAATCGTTGCAATCGCACCTGCCGCGGATGGCGGGCGGACCTGCGGGCGCGCCCGCGCAGCAGGCCGGCTCGGGTATCGGCGGCGGGACGTAGGCTTATGCCGCCAGATCCCTGGTGCGCCTACGGAAGGACGGACATGATCGAGCTGAGGACGCCGCGCGAGATCGAGGAGATGCGCCCGGCGGGACGCTTCGTCGCGGACGTGCTGCTCGCCGTCCGGGAGACCGCCGGGGTGGGCGTGAACCTGCTCGAGCTCGACGAGGTCGCGCACAAGATGATCCGCGACCGCGGCGCGGAGTCGTGCTACATCGACTACCACCCGTCCTTCGGCGCCATGCCCTTCGGCAAGACCCTCTGCACCTCGGTGAACGACGGCGTCCTGCACGGCCTGCCGTACGACTACCGGCTCAGCGACGGCGACCTGCTGTCCATCGACTTCGCCGCCTCCGTGAACGGCTGGGTCGCCGACTCCGCGATGTCGTTCGTGGTGGGCACCCCCGCGCCGGACCGCGCCGAGGCGGACGCGAAGCTGATCCGCACCACCGAGGTCGCCCTGGACGCGGGCATCGCCGCCGCCCAGGCAGGCAAGAAGATCGGTGACATCTCCGCGGCGATCGCCGACGTCGCGCACGCCGCCGGATACTCGGTCAACACCGACTTCGGCGGGCACGGCGTCGGCCGCACCATGCACGGCGACCCGCACGTGCCGAACGACGGGCGGGCCGGGCGCGGCTTCCCGCTCAAGCCGGGCCTCGTCATCGCTATCGAGCCGTGGTTCCTGGAGACCACCGACGAGATCTTCACCGACCCCGACGGCTGGACGCTGCGGTCCGTGGACGGCTCCCGCGGCGCGCACTCGGAGCACACGATCGCGATCACGGAGAACGGCCCGCTCATCCTCACGGCCCGCTGACGAAGCTCGCCGAAGTAGAGCGCCTGTCCGAGTCTTTCCGGTGTCACCGGGGAGACTCGGACAGGCGCTCTACTTCGGCGAATGCGACGTCAGACGAGGGTCTTCAGGACCTCGATGACGCCGTGCTGGGAGATGTCGCCGACAGTCTCGTTCGCGATCGCCTTCACCTCGTCGGGGGCGTGCCCCATGGCGACGGCGCGCGCGGCCCAGCTCAGCATCTCGATGTCGTTCAGGCCGTCGCCGACCGCCAGCGTGTTGTGGCGAGGGACGCCGAGCACCGAGCGGATGTTCTCCAGCGACGTCGCCTTGCTCAGGTGCCGCGGGGTCACGTCGATCCAGTCGGACCCGGCCTGCGTGGCCGTGACGCCGTGCCGGCGCAGCGGCTCCAGCAGGTCGAGCACGTCCGGCCCGCGGAGGATCGCGCGCGACGCGGGCAGCACGCCCAGCTCGTCCGTCGCGACCACACGCTGTTCGCCGTTGACCTCGTGCGGCTCGAACAGCCGGTTCACGCGGTAGCCAATGCCGATCTCCTCGACGCCGATCTGCACGTCAGGGAACCGGCTGAGCGCCATCTGGGCAACGGGCCCGACATCGAACGTCAGCACGTCCTCGAGCATGTAGCCGTTGGTGCAGGTGCCGCACAGCCGCGCCGTCACCGCGCCGTTGGAGGCGACCACCCAGCCGTCGGCGATCCCCAGCTCCTTGGCCACGGGCAGGATTCCCGTCAACGACCGGCCCGACGCCAGGACCACGTGATGCTGGCGTTCGCGCACGAGCTGCACGGCCAGCACCGTCGGTTCGGGCACGCGCTGCCCGGTGACCAACAAGGTCCCGTCGATGTCCAGGGCGACCAGGTGAGGCGCATCGTTGCGCACCCGCATGGACACCGGCTGGTCGTCCAGGATCATCACGTACCCCCATGGCATCGTGAGCGCCGTCACCCCTCGACGGATCGCGCCCAAATGTACAGGCAATCGGCTTTGGTTCCATACCTTTGCACGAATAACTTTCACCCGCGGTCCGGGCCGCCGGCATGTTCCGTTGTCAGAGTAGCGAGCGGAGCACTTTCACCACGCCGTCGTCGTCGATCGAGCCTGTGACCTCGTCGGCCGCGGACCGCACGGTCTCGGACGCGTGGCCCATGGCCACGCCGCGCCCGGCCCACCGCAGCATGTCGATGTCGTTGCTTCCGTCGCCGATGGCGACGGTGTGCTCGGCCGGCACGCCGAGCTCCTTGCGTACCTCCTCCAGTGCGGAAGCCTTGGTCACGCCCTGCGGTGCGATATCCATCCACGCTGACCAGCCGACGGCGTAGGTGACGTCGTCGAACCCGAGGCGGGCGGCGATCTCGTGGAACTCCGCGCTGGTCTCCCCGGGGCTGCGCACCACCACGCGCGTGACGTGGCCGGACCAGAGCTCCTCGAAGTCGACGACCCGGTGCTCCCCGTTCAGCTCGCCCTCGGGGAAGAGCTCGGTCATCCGGAAGCCCACGCCGACGTCCTCGACCGCGTACCGCGCGTGCGGGAGCTCCTCCTTGAGCATGCGGAGCACGGGCTCCGGGTCGAACGTCTCGACGCGCTCCAGGGTGTAGCCCATCTCCGTCGACGCGTCGAGGCGCGCCGTGACAGCACCGTTCGACGCGACGATCCAGGCCTGCTCGATCTTGAGCTCCGCCGCGATCGGCGTCATCGCGATGAGCGACCGGCCCGACGCCAGCACGATATGGTGCCCGGCTGCGCGGACGGCGGCGACGGCGTCCCGAGCGGCATCGGAGAGCACTTCGTCGTAGGTGACGAGAGTGCCGTCGATGTCGAGGGCTACGAGCTTTCGATCGATGTCGCGGGGCACGATCGCAGCCTACCGACCCGGATGTGAACACCGATCGACCACGAGCCCGAGATCGCCCAAATGTCAGGTGAGCGCGCTGGGTTGTGGGCGTGACCGTTGCGCCGACGTGCCCGTGATAGGCGCAACGATCCCGCCCCCAACCCAGCCGGCTACTTGGTGGGCTCCAGGAGGTCTAGGCCGCCCAGGTACGGGCGCAGGCCCTCCGGGACGTACACCGAGCCGTCCGGCTGCTGGTGGTTCTCCAGGATGGCGACGATCCAGCGCGTGGTGCCGAGCGTGCCGTTCAGCGTGGCGACGTTCCGGGTCGAGCCGTCCTCGGTGCGCTCGCGTACGCCCAGGCGGCGTGCCTGGAACGTGGTGCAGTTCGACGTCGAGGTGAGCTCCAGCCAGCGCTCCTGGGTGGGCAGCCACGCCTCGCAGTCGAACTTGCGGGCCGCCGACGAGCCGAGGTCGCCCGCCGCCGTGTCGATGACGCGGTAGGGCAGCTCGACCTTGGCCATCATGGCCTCTTCCCAGCCCAGCAGGCGCTGGTGCTCGGCCTCGGCGTCCTCCGGGGCGCAGTAGCTGAACATCTCGACCTTGTGGAACTGGTGCACGCGGATGATCCCGCGCGTGTCGCGGCCCGCCGAGCCGGCCTCGCGGCGGTAGCAGGCGCTCCAGCCGGCGTACCGCATCGGCCCGTCGGACAGGTCCACGATCTCGTCGCTGTGGTAGCCGGCGAGCGCCACCTCGGAGGTGCCGACCAGGTACAGGTCGTCCTTCTCCAGGCGGTAGACCTCGTCGGCGTGCGCGCCGAGGAAGCCGGTGCCCTGCATGGTCTCGTGCTTGACGAGGGTGGGCGTGATCATGGGCGTGAAGCCCTGCTGCACGGCCTGGTCCATCGCCATGTTCAGGAGCGCCAGCTCCAGGCGTGCGCCGATGCCGGTGAGGAAGTAGAACCGCGCCCCCGAAACCTTCGCGCCGCGCTTGGTGTCGATGGCCTTCAGACCCTCGCCCAGCTCCAGGTGGTCCTTCGGCTCGAAGCCCTCGGCCGCGAAGTCGCGGCGCTCGCCCACCTGTTTGAGCTCGATGTAGTCGTCCTCGCCGCCCGCGGGCGCGCCCTCGATCACGTTGGCGATGGAGTACAGCACGCGGTCGAGCTCCTGCTCGGCGTCCGACGCCGTGGACTGGTGCCGCTTGACGTCCTGGGCGAGCTGCTTGGTGTGCGCGAGCAGGGCCTGCTTCTCGTCGCCCTGGGCCTGGGCCACCTTCTTGCCCAGGGACTTCTGCTCCGCGCGCAGGTTCTCGAACTCGGCCAGGGAGGAGCGCCGGCGCGCGTCGGCGTCGAGGGCCGCGTCCACGAGGTCGGGGTCGTCGCCGCGGGCCACCTGGCTCGCGCGGACGACGTCGGGGTTGTCGCGCAGAAGTCGGAGATCGATCACGGACAGAGCCTATCGGCGCTGCCCAGTCGGCGTGGTCCGCAGCGCGACCATCGTGAGGAGCGGCACGGCCGGGATGAGCGCGATCACTGCGATCCGGAGGCCGAAGTCGTTGACCAGGGAGCCCAGCACGGCCATCACCCACATCGCCACGAGCGCCGGCCGGAGGAACTCCCAGCGCTCCTGCGCCCGCCCGAACCAGGCGGGGATCAGCCGCTCCCGCCAGGCCGCCGGGCCGAACAGGGCGAGCCCGACCACGACGAGCACGAGCACCGTGGCCCAGACCGCCGGGCCGCCGGTGATCGAGTTCAGCGCGTACAGGGCCTTGCGCAGCACCGTGGACACCGCCTCGCCGTCGATCACCTGGCCCACGAACCGGCCGAGGTGCGAACGCGCCTCCGGCGGGCGCAGCCAGTCCAGGACCCCCACGAGCGCCACAACGCCGACGCCGGCCGCCGCCACGCCGGCGAACCGCCAGAACGTCAGCCGCAGCCCGGACGCGGCGGTCGCGACCACCACGAACGCCGGGACGAGCACGAGCCCGCCGCCGAGGTCCGCCCCGAGGGTGGGCCAGACATCGACAGCCATGGCGATCACGCCGACGACGGTCACGGCGAGCGTCGCCAGGACCCGTTTCCCGCGGGTCACCAGGAGCTGCGCGAGCGCGGCGGCGAGCGCTATCGCGGCCACTGCGTACACCGAGAACGTGGGATTGCCGAAGCCGTAGAAGCGCGCGCCGAACGTGGGCGCGGACCCCAGGGGCGCCGCCCGGTTCAGCGGCGTGCCGAACAGCGCGTCCACGGTGAGCGCGACGAAGGTGATGCCTGCGACCACCGCGGGGGCCGCCCAGAGGGGTCTGCGGGGGGCGAGCAGGCTCAGCCCGGTCACGGCCGCCGTCACGAGCGCGGTGGCGCCCACTATCGCCAGCCCGGGCAGGTCGAACCGCCACCAGCCGGTCAGGGAGACGAGGAAGCCGCCCGCCGGGAGCGCGGTCAGCGCGGTGGCGGCGACCTCGGCCGCGTGCCGCCACCGGGGCGGCACCTCGCCCAGCCCGCGCGCGCGACGCCGGCGCGGCACCCACCAGCACGCCGCCGCCAGCGCGAGGCCCAGCCAGAAGGGCACGTCCACGAGCCAGATGTACGCGTCGCGGCGCACGTGGTCGCGGGCCGTCATGTCGGCGAGCTCGTCGGCGGTGAGCCACGCCGAAGCGGGGCGCTCCCCGGCGCGCAGCAGCGGCGTCGGGTCGATGTCGGCGGGCAGGTCCACGCCGGCGGCGTCGAGCACCGCCGCCGGGACGTCCATCAGCCGCGCCACGCCCTCCGTGCGGGTCGCCGTGCTG
Source organism: Promicromonospora sp. NPDC057138 (assembly GCF_042670845.1). Lineage (NCBI taxonomy): Bacteria > Bacillati > Actinomycetota > Actinomycetes > Micrococcales > Promicromonosporaceae > Promicromonospora > Promicromonospora sp. NPDC057138. Next base: position 9,167 of record NZ_JBHUUX010000063.1, read on the forward strand.
GCCAGGTAGCGGGGCAGGCCCTCGTTCGCCGCGGACGGGCGCATCATGGCCAGCCCCAGCTCGAGCGCGTGCTCCGGCACGGTCGCGACGTCGACCACCAGCACCGTCGTGTCCGCGGGGGCGGCATCCAGGACGCGCCACACCGCAAGGTCGACGTTGGAGACGAGGTCGGCACGCAGGGCCTCGACCTGCTCCCGGCCGTCGGGCTGCTGCTCCAGCTCGGCGCGCTCCGCGACGTCCAGCAGCGCGGACCCGGCGTCCACGAAGGTGACCGGGCAGTCCCACGCGCCCGATCCGTCGGCGACCGCCGAGTCGAGGTCGAAGTACCGCCCGACGCTGCCGTCCCGGCCCGCGAGCGCCACCGCGGCGCCGGGGCCGACCGCCGTCGTGCACTCGCCGGCGAGGGCCTCGCCGAGCGTGCCCGGGTGGGCGGCGTAGCCGGACCCGCGCTGCAGCTCGAGGAATCGGTCCCACTGGTCGACGACGGCGGGGCCGTCGCCGCGCGCCGGGGTCACGGTGATGTCGTCGCAGATCCAGTGGTCGTCGGCGTCGCGCTCGTCGGCCACCTCGGCGAGCCGGCCCGCCGAGAGACTGAGCCAGCCGCTGTCCGGGCAGCGCGCCGCGCGCCCGTTGGGCAGCGTGACGCCCGCGGCGTCGGCCCCGTCGGTCAGCAGGCCGTACAGGGTCGGCGCGGGGGCCTGGCCGGTGTCGAGGGACGGCTGGACGTCGGTCCAACGCAGGCCCTGCGTGCCGATCACGACCACGCTGCCGCCCGGCGGCACCACGGGCGAGGCGGCGCTCAGCGAGCCGGACTCCTCGCCCGCCGCGTCGGCGCCGGGCACCGGAAGGATCGCCGCCGCGAACAGCAGGCTGAGCAGCAGCGCCCCCGACAGCCCCAGCACGGCGGACGGCACGCGGCGCACCGGCTCGGTGGGCCTGCCCGACGGCAGCCAGCCGCGGGCGCCGAGGAACCGGGTCACCAGGTCCGGGCGGGCCGCGAGGAGCGCGAGCAGGGCGAACGGCACGAGCAGGGCGAGCCCGCGCAGGCGGTCCCCGAGGAACGGCGCGGCGTCCACCCCGACGGTCCCGAGCGCGACGAGGACCACGGCGGCCGCCGCGCTCCAGACCGGCCGGGTCGGCCGCCGGGCGTCCGCCCGGCCGGCGACGTCCGCCCGGCCCGCGACGTCCGCCCGGCCCGCGACGTCGGACCGGCCCGCGACGTCGCCCAGCACGGCCCCGGCGCTGGTGGACGTGTGGCGCCGCGCCACGTAGGCGGCCAGCCCGCCCGCGAGCACCAGCCCGGCCACGGCGTAGAGCACGAAGGCCACGTCGGAGAACCCGTAGAACCGGGCAGCGGTGGCGAGCGACGGGCCAAGCAGCGAGCCCTGCAGCAGCGTGAACCCGGTGAGCCCGTCGACGGTGAACACCAGCCAGGTCACGCCCGCCGCGGCGAGGGCGTTGCGCCACGGGGCCGGCGAGAGCAGGCGCGACACGCCGCGCACGGTGAGCGCGACGAGGACCGTCGCCGCGGTCAGCGACAGGGCCAGGCCGAACTCGGGCGCCGGCCACACCCACCAGCGGGTCAGCGTCGCCAGGCTCGCGGCCGCCGGGGCCGAGACCGCGAGCAGCGCCGCGCCCAGCGCGAGCCGCCGCCGGTAGGGCCCCGGTTCCCGCCGCGGCTGCCCGGTACGGCGCGGCAGGACCAGCACCAGGACCGCGATCAGCAGGAACAGGACTATCGCGCCCGCGAACGCCGGCACCTGCGCAGGGATCGTGTCGGCCAGCACGTTGATGTACTGCCGGTTCTCGACGGTGCGCGCGACGGTGGTCCGGCGCGGCTCGCCCACCTCGATCGGCATGCCGTCGATCACCGGCTCCTCCGCGGCGGGGCCGGCCTCGGGCTCCTCGGCCCCCGGGTCGGGGAGCGCGCGCCCGGCCTCCGCCGCGGTCGCCGTCAGGTCGGTGAGCTGCACGAACCCGGTGATGCGCGACGCCTCCGACGTCAGCCAGCGCACGCGCGGCACGTCCACCACCCAGTCGACGACGACCTGCAGCCCCTGCTGCGTCAGCGGGGTGTCGGCGACGCCCGCCACGAGCACACGGGTGCCGGACGGCAGGCCGGTCCGCAGGGTGCTCAGGGTGTCGTCGAGCGTGTCGAGCGCGTCCGCCCGCTCCGGCCCCTCGGGCAGGCTCCCGGCGTCGACGACGGTCACCGGGCACTCGGTGAGGACGTCGCTCCAGCCCGGGTCGGGCGAGACCGCGCCGGGCGAGACCGCGCCCGGCGGGTCGTCGGCGTCCGGCTGCTCGGTCGCGCCGTCCGCGATCAGCGCGTCCAGCGACGGGACGTACCGGTCGACGGTCCCGTTCTCGCGGGCGAGCATCACGGCGGCGCCCGGCCCGACCGCCGTCGAGCAGGTGCCCGCCTCGTCCAGCATCTCGCCGAGGAGACCTGGAGCCGGCGTCGCGGCGGCGTCCGCGGTCTCCTCGTCCTCGTCGTCCTCCCGCTCCGGCAGACCGGCCCAGCCGGCCACTTTCACGCCTCTGGGCTCGGCGCCGCCCGCGCCGAGCGCCCCGGGCACCGGGGTGCACGACGTCGCCCCGCGCGCCTCAGGCGACCGGTCGTCCTCCCGCTCCGCGTCGGGGTCCTTGGCGCGCTCGGCGCTGCCCGCCGAGACCGTCCGGCTGCCCGCGGAGAGGGTGAGCCACGCGTCCAGCGGGCAGGTCGCAGGCGCGGCGGTGCGCACGTTGATGGAGGCGACGGAGCCGCCGCCGATCATGTGCCACAGGTTCGGGGTGGTGCTGCGGGACACGTCGGTCCAGCGCAGACCGGCGACGCCGACCACCACGAGGGGGGCCACGGGCTCCGCGGCCGGTGCCGACACCGGCTCGTGGGCGGGCTCGGGGCTGGGGGCCGCCCACGCCGCCGGGCCGATCAGGCCCAGCAGGGACGCTACGAGCATGACCAGGACTGCGGGCAGGGTCAGGGCTCGCGCGGAACGGGGATTCACCCGCCCAGGGTAAGAGGTGCGCCGCCTCGAGATGTCCCGAGCGGTCACGGTGCGCGGACCAGCAGCGCGCCCGCCTGCACCTGCACGTCGATCTCGACCGCCCGCCCGAGGGGGTCGCCGTCCACCTGAGCCTCCTCGCCGGCCGGCACCCGGATGCGCGCGCGACGCGCCTTGGTGTGGTCGATGCGCCCCAGCTTCTCGGGCAGGTCGTTGCGCACGCCCACGCCCTGCATGGCGATCTCCAGCGTGAGCTGGGCCCACCCGAACACCCCGCCGCGGACGTCGACGGCGGCCACGTCGAGCACGCCGTCGTCGAGCACGGCGTCGGGCAGCAGGGTGACGCCGCCCGGGAGCATGCCGCAGTTGCCGACCATGATCGACCGGGCGCGGGCTTCCACGAGCGGGCTGTCGTCGAGCTGCAGGGTGGCGCGCATGCGCCTGGCCTGCATGTGCGACAGCCCCGCCACGAAGTAGGCGACCCAGCCCACGCGCTTCTTCAGGTCGGCGTCCGCTGTGGCGACCATCGCGGCGTCGAAGCCCAGCCCCGCGAGGACGAGGAAGATGTGCCGGCGGTCGGTGTCGGGTTCGTGGTCGGGCTGGTTGGGGTGGTCACCGCGGGGCGTCTCCGCGAACTCGGTCACCCGCAGCCAGCCGACGTCGATGGCGCGCGTGCGGCCGTGCAGGATCACGTCGAGCGCCTCCTCCACCCCGGTCAGCGGCAGCTCGAGGTTCCGGGCCAGGAGGTTGCCGGTGCCGACCGGCAGCACGCCCATCGGCGTGTCCGACTCGACCATGGTCTCGGCGACGGCCCGCACCGTCCCGTCGCCGCCCGCTGCGATCACGACGTCCGCCCCGTCGTCCAGGGCCCGCCGGGCCGGGCCCTTGCCCGGGTCGTCGACGGTGGTCTCGTACCAGAGGGGCTCCGCGAGGCCGTGCGCGCTGCAGTACGCGCGCACCTGGACCAGCAGGCCGCCGGCGCCGTGCTTCGACGGGTTCACGATCACCGCGAGCTGGGGCAACGCCTCCATGCCCTGCGGCGTCGCGCGACGGAGGTCGCGACGCCGCATCCGCGCCTGCCGCGTCCAGACCCCGATGGCGACGGCGAGCGCCAGCACCGCTACGACGATCGCGCCAATCCCGAGCCAGACCTGCCACCCCATGGCGTCAGCGTACGTGGCGGGCCGGGTGGCACCGGCCCATCAGCTACGGACGTTCGAGCCCGCGTGCCGCACCGCGTCGACCGCGCCGCGCATCTTGCGCGCGTTCACGGCCAGCAGGACGTCGCGGTACTGGGCAGCGCGGTGGATCTGCCCCTTGAGGTCGTTCGCGGAGGCGCGGTGCTTGAGGTCGCAGGGCACCTCGACGGCGACGTACCCCTTGCGCAAAAGGTCGATGGTCATGCCGGTCTCGACGCCCCAGCCGCGGGCGAGCGGCGTCGCGGCCTCGAACGCCTCGCGGGTGAGGCAGCGCATGCCGGACAGCGGCTGCGACGGGCTCCACCCCGTCATCGCCTCGACCGCCCGGCGGGCGGCCCCGACCACTATGCCGCGGCCGCCGGCACCAGCCTGCCTGGGCAGCAGCGCGATCGCGAGATCGGCCACCCCCTCGCGGACGGGGCGCACGAGGGGCGCGGTGTTGACGGCGGTGTCGCCGAGGTCGCCGTCGATGAACATGAGCAGGCGCGGGGGGCGTCCGTCCGCATCGCGCATCGCCACCACCGCCGCACCCGTCTCCATCGCGGCGGCCTTGCCGCGATTGTGCGAGTGGCGCACGACGACGGCTCCGGCGGCACGCGCTACATGCTGCGTGTCATCCTCGGAGCCGTCGTCGACCACGAGCACGAGGTCGACGTGTGGGATCGCACGCGCGGAGCGCACGGTTGCGGCAATGCGCTCGGCCTCGTCCTTGGCGGGGATGACAGCCGCCACTCGCTGGACGTTCTTGCCTGCCAGAGCATTGCCGGGACGCGTGGTCTTCGCGACCGGGAGAGCGTTCACACCTGTCCTGCCTGAAGCGTCGATGTGCCTTGGTGGGTGGCCGGATAGCCCTTTGCTTGGTGAGTGCAAAGGTTTACCCCTGGAATCCTACTCCCTTGGTCCGCTAGTTGCCGAAACCTGGGTCGCTCGTGGCGATCCGCGGTGACTGCCGACGCGTTCCGGGCCGCTCGCACAGCCCAGCCGGGGTACTCCGGGCTAGCGCAGGGTGACCTGGCGAGAGACGATACCTGCTCTTGCGCGTCGCTCGTTCGCATCAAGCGGCTCATTGGTGGAAAGTGCTTTCGCGAGCTTGTCGCCGAGCTCCTTCGCCGGGCCCTCCAGGTCGGCCGCCTCGGTGCCCTTCGGCAGCTCCCAGACGGGTACGACCAGTCCCGACGCACGAAACGCTCCCACGAACTTCCCACCCGCGAGCCCTGACTCGCGCTTTGCGTGCAGACGAGAGAGCGCGTCGATCACGTCGTCCTCCGGCTCGGGACGCGCCCAGCGCAGGAACTCGCGAGTCATGCTGCACCAGTACGCCGACTCGACGGAGCTCACCTTCACCGTGGGGATCGCACCGTCGGCGGCGTCCTCCAGGTTCTGCTTGAGCTCCGGCGTGACGTCCGCGCTCGGGTCGAGCCAGTAGTCGAACGAGTCGTGCACGGTGACCTCGAACGGGACGCTCAGATCGAGCACCTCCTGCAGGCGCGGGCCCTCACCCGGCAGCTCGCCCGACTCGACGGCCGTACCCGGCTCGAGGTCCAGCGCCTCCAGCAGCGCGGCGGCGAGGTCGCGGCTCACGTCGCCCGACCCGACGATGCCCTGCACGGCGAGCAGGACCGTGCCGTCGGCGCGGTGCAGGGCCGTCCAGGCACCCGGCAGGAGCGTCACGACCGTGACGTCGCGGGAGCCGTACTCGGCGGTGGTGCGAGCCGTCGCGGTCGCCGACGGGACGATCTCGCGCATCGCCACCCAGTCGGTCTCCCCGGGGAGACCTTCGAAGGGCCGGAGCACGAAGTCGGAGGAGGGGTTCTTGGCCATGCGGCGAGTGTATCCACGGACCAGGTCCCTGATCCGTCCGATGGGGTGATGTCCCCATCACCGCCCCAGCTGGCCGAGGCGGCGTGATGATGGACCGGTGGAACCCTGGCTCGCCGCACACCTGCCCGTGCTCGACCTCGCGCTGGACGCGGTCCGGGCGGTGCAACGCGCGGCGACCCGCGCGGGCGACCGGGAAGGGACGACCGATCCGAGCCTGGTCGACCCGGGCCGGCTCGATCCCGCGCGGATCGCCACCGCCTTCGCCTCGGACCGCGTCTTCGCGCTCGACGGACAGCCCGTCGAGGGGTTCGCCGCCCTGTCGGGCTTCTTCCCGGCGGCCGACGGCTGGGTCCGCACCCATGCGAACTACCCGCACCACCGGTCCCGCCTGACGACCCTCGTCGGCCTGCCCGACGACGTCGGCCGGACCACCTTCGCCCGCCGCGTCGCCGAGCTCCCCGCGCAGGAGCTCGAGGACGGCGCGGCCGACGCCGGCGCGATCGTGGCGCGGGTCCGCACGGAGCGGGAGTGGCGGGCGTCCGAGCAGGGCCGCGCCGCGGCGTCGGGCCCGCTGGTGCGGACCCGGCTCGCACCCGACGGCGGCGGACCGGCCGGGACCGACGCTTCGACAGGCCCGGGGCGCGCTACGACAGGATCTGGGCAGCCCGTCGGCCGTGCGCCCGGCGGCGCGCCGCTGGCCGGCGTCCGGGTGCTCGACCTGACCCGGGTCATCGCGGGCCCGGTCGCCACGCGCACGCTCGCGCTCCTCGGCGCGGACGTGCTGCGCGTGGACCCGCCGGACCCCGCCGAGATCGAGTGGCAGCACCTGGACACGGGGCAGGGCAAGCGGAGCGCCGTCCTGAACCTCAGGGACGCGTCCGGCCTCCGCACGGCCCAGGACCTGCTGGACGCCGCCGACGTGCTCGTCACGGGCTACCGGCCGGGTGCGATCGAGGCGCTCGGGCTCCGGGTCCCGCCTGGCGTGGTGACCGGGCGGGTGTCCGCATGGGGCGAGAGCGGCCCGTGGGCCGCACGGCGGGGGTTCGACTCGATAGTGCAGGCGGCGAGCGGCATCGCCCTCCTGGAGGGCCGTGACGGGGCTCCTGGGGCGCTTCCCGCCCAGGCCCTCGACCACGCCTCGGGATATCTGCTCGCGGCGGGGATCGTCGACGCGCTCGGGCTCCGCGGCGACGGGCGCGGGGTGTCGGTCTCGCTCGCGCGGACCGCGACCTGGCTGCTCGACCTCCCCGGACGGGACCCGCTGTACCCGCCCGCGACGGCGCCGCGCCGTCCGGAACCTGTCGGAGGATCCACCGCCGAGACCGTGACGCACGGCAGGGTCACCACCGCCCGCCCGGCTCTCCCGGGATACGACGACTACCCCCACCCGGCCCACCCCTGGGGCACGGACCTGCCAGTCTGGCACCCCACCCCCGCTAGCTGACGGTGAGCGCTTGGTTGTGGGCGTGACCGTTGCGACTACGTGCCCGTTTTAGGCGCCACGGTCACGCCCACAACCAACTGCTTCAGGCGCGGATGCGGCTGCGGCGGGCGACCAGGAGCGAGCCCGCGCCACCGATCACCAGCGCGCCGGCGGCCGCCGTGAGGGCAGCCGCCTCGGCGCCGGTCGTGGCCAGCCGGACCGGTGCGTCGAGGGTGGCCTCGGTGAGCGAAGAGGCCTGCTGCTCGATGGCCTCGGTGCTGGAACCCGGGACATAGGCGGTGAGCTCCGCGCCGGCGGTGTCGGCCGCCGTCGGCCTGCCCTGCCACTGCTGGCCGGGCGCCTGGACTGCTACCGGCTCCGACGCGGCGGCCTCGACAGGCGCCGCCTGCTGCACGGTCTGGGTCGCCTCCGCCACCACGGGCTCGGCCGCCGGCTCCTGCACGGGGGCCGCGACCGGCTGGGTGGCGGTCTCCGTGACGGTCTCGACAGGCGCGGCCTCGGCCTCGGGCTTCTGCTCGGAGTCGGCCGCGTCGGCCGCGTTCTCGTACTCGCGGACGGCCTCGCGCGCCTTCTCGCGGTCCTCGTCGTCCCAGCCGCTCTGGGCCTGGGTCTGGGCGCCGGTCGCGCGGCCGCAGTCGCCCTCCTCGGACCCGTACTGCGGCACGTCGTAGTTCGGCTCGGCGTAGGCGGCCGGCTCGTACGAGCGCGGGGCCCCGTAGCCCTGGCGCCCGCCGTCGTACCCGGCGTGGCCTTCCTGCCCGCCGCCCTGCCCGCCATAGCCGCCCTGCCCGCCGTACCCGGCGGAGTGCCCGCCGTAGCCACCGCCTTCTTGCGCCATCGCCGGGCTGGCGACTGCTGTCGCAGCGGTGGCTAGCGCGATCGTCGCCACGACACGGGCGGCCGTGGACTTGGCGGCGGACGAAGGCTTGACGGCGGCGTGCTTCATGAGAGCTGCTCCAGCTGGTCGGCTACAACGGCCCGGAACCCGGGGACGCGACGACGTTACCGGATCGAGAATAGACGGAAAAAGGGGTACATCGGAAATACCTGATCCGATGGTAACGATTTGATAACAACGGCCGCTTGAATGGAACCTTGACAAAGCGCCGGAAAACGTAAACAGGGTGGAGTGCCAATGGCACTCCACCCTGCTACGTCAAGACCGAAGAGGCTGGGGTCCTCTCGGGGTTCGGATCAGGAAAGGCCGCCCAGGAGGCCACCGGTGAGGCCGCTCACGGCACCGCCGGTCAGACCGTCCACGGTGTCCGTGACGCCACCGACGGTGTCCGTCACGGCGCCGCCGGCGACACCCTTGACGGTGTTGCCCACGGTGTTCACGACGGGCTTGGCCACGCCGTCCACGACGACGTCCTTCACGACGGGCTTGGCAACGCCCTCGATGACGACGTCCTCGACCAGCGGCTTCGCGACGCTGTCCACGACGGTGTCCTTCACGACGGGCTTCACCACGCTGCCGACCACGCCGTCCTTGACGACGCCACCGACGACACCGCCGAGGACGACGTCCTCGACGACGGGCTTGGCCACACCGTTCACGACGCCCGGAACGACGGTGCCGGTCACGGTGCCCACGGCACCCGGCACGACGGAGCCCGCCACGTTGCCCACGGTGGAGGTCACGCCCGGAACGACGCTGCCCGTCACGGAGCCGACGGCACCCGGGACGACGTCGTTGGCAACCGGCTTGACGACGCCGTCCACGGCGACGTCACCCACGACGGTCTCGACCGCACCGGCGGCCGGGGTCGTGACGCTGGCGACGAGGCCAGGAACGCCGGCGACCACGCCGGGAACGTTCGACACGACGCTGTTGACGACGCCGCCCACGCCACCGAGCACGCCCGGCAGGTTGGCCGTGAGGCCAGCGACCGGAGCGGTCACGGCGCCCACGATGTTCGGCACGTTGCGGATCACGCCGGCCACGGTGGTCGGCGCGGACTCGACGGTGCCGAGCGCGGCGCCGGTGGCACCGGCCACGACGTCGCCCGAGGTCACGCCACCGACGAGGCCGGTCGCGGTGCCCACAGCGCTGCCGGCGAGGCCGGTCGCCGTGCCCACAGCGCTGCCGGCGACGCCGGTCGCCGTGCCCACAGCGCTGCCGGCGACGCCGGTCGCCGTGCCCGCAACGCCACCGACAACGCCGGTCGCGGTGCCGACGACGTTGCCGCCGAGCACGTTGTGGAGCGCCGAGTGGGCGGTGCCGGTCACGCCGCCGACGAGGCCGGTGGCGGTGCCCACCGCGCTACCCGCAACACCGGTCGCGGTGCCGAGCGCGCTACCCGCAACGCCGGTGGCGGTACCGAGCGCGCCACCCGCAACGCCGGTGGCCGTGCCCGCAACGCCACCGACAACGCCGGTCGCGGTGCCGACGACGTTGCCGCCGAGCACGTTGTGGAGCGCCGAGTGGGCGGTGCCGGTCAC
>NZ_JBHUUX010000063.1:19177-33994 GCF_042670845.1 Promicromonospora sp. NPDC057138
GCCGGCGAGGGCGGAACCGTTGGTCACGCCAGCCACGACGTTGGAGACGACCTGGGGCGCGACGCCCTGGACGGCACCGGAGACGAACTGCGCCGGCTTGTAGTTCGGCGCGAGAGCCGTGGTGGGCTCGATGGAGGCGGGGAGCTGCTCGGTCACGGCGTCCACCACGGGGACGGCGTCGGTGAGCTCGCTGAGGTCGATCGAGGTCGACGAGAGGGCGGGGAGGCCCTGCGTGAGACCCTCGGCGGTGGTGCCGAGGTCACCAAGGGAGTCCAGCGGCGAGGCCTCTGCGGCCATAGCCGGGGCGGCCATGCTTGTGGCCGCGGTTGCGATGGCGACGGTCGCGATGGTCCGCGCGCCCGCCGATGCGGTCTTCTTCTTGGGTGCTGCGTGCTTCAAGAGTTGCTCCAGCATCTCGTTGCGCATATGCGCGTTCGGTCCTTGAGCCACCGAACTTAGGCCTTCACCCCCGGGTGAATAAAATCACCCTTGTTACGATTGTGTAACGATGGCCGAATTGGACCCTAGAAATCGGTCCGTCCGGCTTGTTCTGCGGGGTTATCGCCAGGAAGTTATCGACGACCGGTCGGGCCGGCGTCTCGCTGGGCGGACGCTTCGAGGGTCAGAGCCTCGGCGCCCTGGACCAGCGCGGCCTCCGCGGCACGCGCCTTGGCGGTGGCCTTCGCGCGGACGGCGACGATCTTGTCGTGCAGCTCGGCGTGCACCCGCCTGCGGACGTCACGGGCGATGACGTCGACGTCGGACTCGTCCGGCGCGGGCTCCCCGCGCGCCGCCAGCTCGTCGGTGAGCCGGGCGACGGTGGCGGCGATCTCGGCCTGGGCCCGGACCTCCGCCTCGTCCAGCAGTGCGACCACAGCGGCGTCGGCCTCCCGGCCCAGGCGCGTCTCCTCGAAGCGCCGCGCGGCGGCGTCCACGATCCCCTGCGCCTGCGCGACGACGACGTGCGCCACCGCGGGGGCGTGCGCCTTCAGCGTGGCGAGGTCGAAGAGCAGCACGCCCTCCACGTCCGCGACCCGCGGGTCGACGTCGCGGTGCAGGGCGAGGTCGAGGATCACGAGAGGGCGGGGCTCCGGCTCGTCGCCCGCCCGGTCGGCGGCGCGCTCCCGCGCCCGGACCAGCGCGGCGGTGTCCAGCACATGGCCGAGGCTCGCCTCGGGGCCGTTCTCGCTCACCAGGCCGGGGAGCGCCGTCGGGCCGCCGAAGTTCCCGGCCGCCGTGGCGTTGAGCCGCCGGTCGTCCTCGGTCTCGACGGGCTCGACCAGCGGGGCGGCCAGCTCGACCCGCGGGGTCGCGGCAAGCGCGCGGCCGCGGGCGCCGCTGCAGCTGACCACCAGGTCGGCGTCGGCCAGCGCCTCGACGAGCGAGGCCACCGGCTGCACGTCGTGCGACTCGGCGAAGGCCTCGGCGCGGCCGGACTGGGAGTAGACGCGGATGTCGTCGCAGCCGCGCGCCCGGAGGGCCGCGACGGACGCGCCGGCGTACGAGCCGGTGCCGATGAGCACGGCGCGCGTGCCGTCCCATGGCGGCAGCTCGCGCTCGGCGAGGTCGAGCGCGAGCGCGACGACGGACCGGCCCGCGGCGCCGAGCTCCGTGTCGGTGCCCACCCGCTTGGAGGTGCGCGACGCCGTCTGGAAGAGCAGCTCGAGAGTCTTGGACGTGGTCTCCTGCTCGCGGGCCTCCGCCAGCGAGCGCTTCACCTGGCCTGCGATCTCGCGCTCGCCCACGACCATCGCGTCGAGGCCCGACGCCACGGCGAACAGGTGCTCGGTGACCTCCGGGCCGGTGCGCACGGTGAAGCTGCGGGCGGCGACGTCGCCCGTCACGCCCGAGGCGTGCGCCACCAGCTCGGCGACGTGCCGCGTCGCGTGCCGCACGCTGTCTCCGCTCAGCGGCGCGTCGACGTCGAGGTAGAGCTCGAACCGGTTGCACGTCGAGATCACCACGGCGCCCGCGACGGGGCCGCACGTACCGACGACGACGCGACCCACTGACGACGAGCCCGTGGACAGGCGTTCCAGCGCGTCGAGGTCGAGCTCGCGGTGGCTGGCGGTGAGGGAGAGGAGAACCACAGTGCCCCAACTTTATGCACCCCGGCGCGGCAGGGCAGAATCGGGAAGCGTGAAGTCCACCACGATCGCCCCCGCTCATCCGCTCTCCGACGGGCGGACCTCTGCCGCGCCCCTGGTGCAGGCCCTGCGGGGTGTACGTGCCGGCCGCATGCCTGTCTGGTTCATGCGCCAGGCCGGCCGCTCCCTGCCCGAGTACCGCGAGGTGCGCCAGGGCACCGGCATGCTCGAGGCCTGCCTGCGGCCGGAGCTCGCGTCCGAGATCACCCTCCAGCCGGTCCGCCGGCACGGGGTCGACGCCGCGGTCTTCTTCTCCGACATCGTGGTGCCGCTCAAGCTGGCCGGGGTCGCCGTGGACATCAAGTCGGGGGTCGGCCCGGTGATGGACCAGCCGTACCGCACCGCCGCCGACGTCGCCCGGCTCACCTCCCGCACGCTCGACGACGCCGCCCTGGCCCCCATCCGGGAGGCCGTCGCGCTGACCGTCGCCGAGCTCGGCACGACGCCCCTCCTCGGGTTCGGCGGCGCGCCGTTCACGCTCGCCGCGTACCTCGTGGAGGGCCGCCCGTCGCGCGACCACCTCGCCGCGCGGACCCTGATGCACGCCGACCCCGCGACGTGGGACGCGCTCGTCGCGTGGACCGCCGACCTGACCGGGACGTTCCTCCGGGCGCAGGTCGAGGCGGGGGCGAGCGCCGTGCAGCTCTTCGACTCCTGGGCCGGCTCGCTCTCGCTCGCCGACTACACGTCGCGCGTCGCGCCGTCGTCGACCCGGGCCCTGGCGCACGTGGCGGGGTCCGGTGTGCCGGCCATCCACTTCGGCACCGGCACGGGGCACCTGCTGCCCGCCATGCGCGCGGTGCTGGTCGACGCCGGAATCACCGACCACGCTGTCGGCATCGACTACCGGACGCCGCTCGACCAGGCCGCCGACCTGCTGCCCGGCGTCCCTCTGCAGGGCAACATCGACCCCGCACTGCTGGCCGCGCCCTGGGACGTGCTGGAGGCGCACGTGCGGGACGTGGTCTCGCGCGGGCGCAAGGCGCCCGGGCACGTGGTCAACCTCGGCCACGGCGTACCGCCCGACACCGACCCGACGGTGCTGACCCGCGTGGTCGAGCTGGTGCACTCGTTGTGACCGAGGTGGCCGACGCCGTCGTCGTCGGTGCCGGGATCGGCGGGCTCGTCGCCGCGCACACGCTCGCCGCGGGCGGGCTGCGCGTCGTCGTGCTGGAGGCCGCCGACCGGGCGGGCGGGCCGATCCGCGGCGGGTCGTTCGGGTCGCTGCCGGACGTTCCGGTGGACCTGGGCGCGGAGTCGTTCGCGGTGCGGGGCGGCGTCGTCGAACGGCTGGCGGAGGAGCTGGGGCTGACCGTCGAGGCGCCCGCCGGGCTCTCTGCCTGGGGTTACGCGGCGGGGCGGGCGTTCCCGCTGCCCGCCGCCGGAGTCCTCGGGATCCCCTCGCGGCCGTGGGCCGCGGACGTGCGGCGCGCGATCGGCTGGCCGGGCGCGCTGCGCGGGTCGCTGGACCGGGTGCTGCCGGCCCGGTTCGTCGACACGACGGACCTCGGGACGTTCGCGCGGTCGCGGCTCGGGTCCCGGGTGGCGGACCGGCTCGTCACGCCCGTCGCGGCCGGGGTGCACTCGGCGCCGCTCGACCGGCTCGACGTCGCCGCCGTCGCCCCCGGGCTGCTGGACGCGTACACACGGACCGGGTCCCTGTCACGGGCTGTGGCGTCGCTGCGTGCGGCGGCGCCCGCGGGCTCGGCCGTGCGCGGGATCGACGGCGGCATCCACGCGCTGGTGGACGCCCTGGTGGAGCGGTTGGACGTGCGGCTGGGGGCGCGAGTGGTGGGCGTGGAGCGGGCGGGGCGCAGCTGGCTGGTGCGCACCGAGGACGGTCAGGTGCTGCGCGCGCCGCGGCTGGTGCTCGCGACCCGCACCGAGTTCGGCCCCTCCGAGTCCCTGGCGCTCCCGCCCGCGCCCGAGCGCGGCGCCGACATCCGCCTCGTCACCCTCCTCCTGGAGGCCCCCGAGCTCGACGCGGCCCCGCGCGGTTCCGGGATGCTCGTGGCCCCGGGCACGACGCAGGGCGCCGTCCGCGCCAAGGCGCTGACCCACGCGACGGCGAAGTGGCCGTGGCTGGCCCGGCGGGTGCGCGACGCCGTCGGGCCGGGCCGGCACGTGGTGCGGCTCAGCTACGGCCGCATCGGCGAGCCGACGCCGGAGCCCACCGCCGAGGAGGCCGCCCGCGATGCGTCGGCGCTGCTCGGCGTCGACCTGACCGGCCGGGTGCGGGACAGCCTGCACCAGCGCTGGGACGGGGCGCTGCCTCCGCCGACGCCGGCCTACCGGGCCGCCGTCAAGCGGTTCGAGGACGCAGTCCGGGCCCAACCGGGCCTCGACGTCACGGGTGGCTGGATCGCGGGCACGGGCCTCGCGGCGATCGTCGGCCACGCGCAGGGCACGGCCGAACGGCTCGGAACAGCGCTTTCTGACACAACGTTCTGACAGTGCGCCAGCAACGCTGTGACATGGGCCCTCGGGTTTCCTCCGGGCGGGGGTTCGGGTAGAGACTGGGTTGGTGACCCCGACCCCCCTGTCCGTCAGCACCCCCGGAAACGCCCAGGGCGACGCCGCGCCGATTCGCCTCGGCACGCGCGCGAGCGCTCTCGCCACCACCCAGAGCGGTCTGGTGGCCAGGCGCCTCGAGGAGCTGACCGGCCGGCCGGTGGAGCTGGTGCACATCCGGACCGAGGGCGACGTGAAGACCGGGAGCCTCGCAAGCCTGGGCGGCACCGGCGTCTTCGTGACCGCGCTGCGCGAGGCCCTGCTGGACGGCCGCTGCGACGTCGCCGTCCACTCCCTCAAGGATCTCCCGACCGCCCCCGCGCCCGGCCTCACCTTCGTGACGCCCGAGCGCGAGGACCCGCGCGACGCCCTGTGCGCGCGCGACGGCCTCACCCTCGCGACGCTCCGGCACAACGCAAGGGTGGGCACGGGCTCGCCGCGGCGGGCCGCCCAGATCCGCGCCGCCCGGCCGGACCTCGACGTCGTCGACATCCGCGGCAACGTCGGCACGCGCCTCAACCGCGCGCTCGGCCCCGACGCCGACCTCGACGCCGTGGTCCTCGCGTACGCGGGCCTGGCTCGCCTGGGCCGCACCGAGGTGATCAGCGAGGTGCTCGACGTCGACGTCGTCGCCCCGGCCCCCGGCCAGGGCGCGCTCGCCGTCGAGGTCCGCACGGCCGACATCGTGTCCGACCCTTCGACAGGCTCAGGGCAGCGCGCGGGCGCCGCGTCCCGCGTGCCCGATCCTTCGACGCGCTCAGGACAGCACCCTTCGACGGGCTCAGTGCACGGCCTCGCCGAGGCGATCCACCTGCTCGACCACCGCCCGACCCGCCTCGCCGTCCTCGCCGAGCGTTCGGTGCTGGCGCGGCTGGAGGCCGGTTGCGCCGCACCGGTCGGGGCGCACGCGACGGTGCTCCCTGGGACTGTCGAAGGGGTCGGCTCCGTCCTCCGGCTGCGGGCAGTGGTCGCCGCCGTGGACGGCTCGGAGCAGATGTCGCGCAGCGCCGAGACGCGGCTCTCCCCGGACGTCGCCCCCGAGACGGTCGACGACGCGGCCCGCGCCCTGGGCAGGTCCGTCGCCGAGCACCTGCTGGCCGACGGCGCCGAGCGGCTCGCGCCCCTGAGCGCGACGGTCCCGGAGAAGGCGTGACCGAGCAGGTCCCTCCCGCAGCCGAACCGCCCGGATCGGCCGGGCCGCCCGTCGTCCTGGTCGCACGGGCCCCGTCGCGGGCCTCCGGGCTGCTCACGCTGCTGCGCGAGCAGGGGCTCGACCCCGTCGCCGCGCCGGTGATCGAGCGAACGCCGGTCGAGGACCCGGCGGACCTGGACGCCGCCCGCGAGCGCCTCGCCGACGGCGCATACGCCTGGGTGGTGATCACCAGCGTCAACGCGGTGTACGCCCTGCTCGGGGAGCGCATCGGCGCCCCGCACGCCGCCACCCCGCCCGACGACGTCGGACGCACCACCTGGTGGGCCGCCGTCGGGCCCGCGACGCAGCGGGCACTGGCCCGGTACGACGTCACCGCGGACCTCGTCCCGGAGACGGCGACCGCCGCCGGCCTCGCCGACGCCTTCCCCCGCGCCTCGGCCGGCACCCCCCGTGTGCTGCTCCCGCTCGGGGATCTCGCGTCCGACACGCTGCGCGCCGGCCTCGTGGCCAAGGGCTGGGCGGTCGACGTCGTGACGGCGTACCGGACGGTAGCCCGCGAGCTCCCGCCGGAGCTCCACCGGCGGTACGACGTCGTCGTGGTCGCCTCGGGCTCGGCTGCTCGCCAGGTCGCGGCCCAGCTGGGCCCGCAGCGGGTGGTGGCGATCGGGGAGCCGTCGGCCCGCGCAGCGGACGCCGTCGGGCACACCGTGCTGAGGATCGCCGAAAGCCCGACGGACGAGGCCCTGGCCGACGCCGTCGCCCAAGCCCTCGCTGTGAGCGCGATCGTTGCGCCCAAACCGGGCACGTAGTCGCAACGATCGCTCCCACAGCCAACAAGATCGAGTCGTACGTCGAGAGGAAACACAGTGAGTAGCAGCGGGATCGTGTATCGGCCGCGTCGTCTGCGGGCCACACCGGGCATGCGCCGCCTGGTCGCCGAGACCAGGCTGCATCCCGCCGACCTGGTGCTGCCGCTCTTCGTCAAGGAGGGGCTGACCGAGCCTGCTCCGCTGGCGAGCATGCCCGGGCAGGTGCAGCACACCGAGGAGTCGCTGGTCGAGGCCGTGCGGGCCGCGCGGGACGCGGGACTGGGCGGCGTCATGCTGTTCGGCATCCCCACGGTCAAGGACGCGAACGGCTCGCAGGCCGACGCCGCGGACGGGATCCTGCAGCGGGCGCTGCGGGCGTCGCGCAAGGTGCTCGACGAGGTCCCGGCGGGCGCGCCGACCCCGGTCCTCATGGCCGACACCTGCCTGGACGAGTTCACCGACCACGGCCACTGCGGGGTCCTGACGTCCACAGGGGCTGTGGACAACGATGCGACGCTCCTCCGGTACGCCTCGATGGCGGTGGCGCAGGCGAAGGCGGGGGTAGACGTCGTCTCGCCGTCGGGCATGATGGACGGCCAGGTCGCGGTGATCCGGGACGCCCTGGACGACGCGGGCTTCGCCGACACGAGCATCCTGGCCTACAGCGCCAAGTACGCGAGCGCGTACTACGGCCCGTTCCGCGAGGCCGTGGACTCGGAGCTCAAGGGCGACCGCAAGACGTACCAGATGGACTTCGCGAACGCCCGCGAGGGTCTGCGCGAGGCCGACCTGGACCTCGCCGAGGGCGCCGACATCGTCATGGTGAAGCCCGCCGGGTCGTACCTGGACGTCCTGCGCGCCATCGCCGACCGGAGCGACGTGCCGGTGGCCGCGTACCAGGTGTCGGGCGAGTACGCGATGATCGAGGCCGCCGGCGCGAACGGCTGGATCGACCGCGACCGGGCCGTCCTGGAGTCGGTGACGAGCATCAAGCGGGCGGGCGCGGACGTGATCCTCACGTACTGGGCGCTCGAGCTGGCGGACTGGCTCCGCTGACCACCGCTGAGTGCTGGGTATTTGTTGCCCCGCACCCACTCCGGCCACAAATACCCAGCACTCAACGAGAAGGACGGGCATGAGCGAAGCTGTCGAGAGTCAGGGGCTGCGGCGAGCAGCGCCCGAGGCGAACCATGCGGCGTTCCTGCGCGCGCAGGCCGCGATCCCGGGCGGCGTGAACTCGCCGGTCCGCGCGTACCGGAGCGTGGGCGGCGACCCGCGGTTCATCGCGTCGGCGCGCGGCCCGTACGTCACGGACGTGGCCGGGCGCGAGTACGTGGACCTGGTCTGCTCGTGGGGCCCGGCGCTGCTGGGCCACGCGCACCCCGAGGTCGTCGCCGCGGTGCAGGCGGCCGCCGCGCTGGGCCTGTCGTTCGGCGCCCCGACGGTCGCGGAGGTCGACCTCGCGGAGGAGGTCCGACGCCGGGTGCCCGTCGCGGAGCGCGTCCGACTCGTCTCCACGGGCACCGAGGCGACGATGACGGCGATCCGCCTCGCGCGGGGGTTCACCGGCCGGCCGCTGATCATCAAGTTCGCCGGGTGCTACCACGGGCACATGGACGCGCTGCTGGCCGAGGCCGGGTCGGGCGTCGCGACGCTTGCGCTGCCGGGTTCGGCGGGGGTCACCGAGGCCACCGCCGCCGAGACGCTCGTGCTGCCCTACAACGACCTCGCGGCCGTCGAGGCGGCGTTCGCGCAGCGCGGCTCGGAGATCGCCGCCGTGATCACTGAGGCGTCGCCCGCGAACATGGGCGTGGTCCCGCCCGTCGAGGGGTTCAACGAGGGGCTGCGCCGCATCACGTCGGCGCACGGCGCGCTGTTCATCATGGACGAGGTGCTCACCGGCTTCCGCGTGGGCCCGGCCGGCTGGTGGGGGCTCGAGAACGACGCGATCCGCGCCGCCGGCGGCGCGGGCTACACCCCCGACCTGTTCACGTTCGGCAAGGTCATCGGCGGCGGCATGCCGGTGGCTGCGCTCGGCGGCCCGGCGTCGATCATGGACCACCTGGCGCCGCTGGGGCCCGTCTACCAGGCGGGCACGCTGTCGGGCAACCCCGTGGCCGTCGCGTCGGGTCTCGCGACACTGCGGCTGGCCGACGACGCCGTGTACGCCCGGGTGAACGAGGTCTCGCGCGTGCTGTCCGACGCCGTCGGCGAGGCCCTGACCGCCGCGGGCGTGGAGCACCGCGTGCAGCGCGCCGGCTCGCTGTTCTCGGTGTTCTTCGGGCCGCTCGCCGCGGCGTCGGGCGTACGGGACTACGCGCAGGCCCAGGCCGCCGAGACGTACCGGTACACGCCGTTCTTCCACGCGATGCTGGACGGCGGGGTCAACCTGCCGCCGTCGGTCTTCGAGGCCTGGTTCGTCTCCGCGGCGCACGACGACGCTGCGGTGTCGCGGATCCTCGACGTGCTCCCGGGCGCCGCGAGGGCGGCGGCCGCAGCGACCGCCTGACCAGGGCACTGAGGAGCGACCACAGAACCTCAAGGGTGATCTTCAGAACCTCAAGAGTGATCTTGAGGAGCCCTTGAGGATCTTCGGCTGGGCGTTGAGTTATGGGCGGCACGGTGGGAACAGATATTCACCCACTCACGAGAGGTATCGCCATGACTCAGAAACGACAGCTCCTGGTCCAACGGTTCCGCACCGACTATCGGCGCTTTGACGGGTCGGACGGCGACGAGCGAGAGCAAGTCGCGTCGACGCGCATCCTCGAGACGGAGATCCTCGACGAAGGCGTGCTCCACGACCTCACCGAGGATCTCGGCCAGCCGGCCGCCGACCAGATCGTCGAGCAGTACGGCGACGCGCTCAAGCAGCGACTCGAGGTCCTCGCCGCCGCCGCCTTCGACCGCCGTCTGTGCCTCGTCTACGACACGGCGGTAGACCTGGCCGTCACGAGCGCCACGGTGGGGGCTGCTGCGCTGGCCCAGGCGGCCCACGCCGTTGCCCAGGACGCCGTGCGGTATCGCACCCTTCCAGGGGTCCCGGCACTGGAGCGGCTCATGCGTCTGGCGTACGACACCGAGGCCGCTCTGGTCAGGCGTCTTCGAACCGATACCCCATCCCCCGGACCGTATGGATGAAGCGCGGGCTCGTCGGGCTGTCGCCGAGCTTGCGCCGGACGTTGGCCACGTGCACCTCGACCGTGCGGCGGTCCGCCTCCGTGACCTCGCCTCCGTAGCGGTGCTGGTCGGGCCAGAGCAGGCCGGCCAGATCACCCTTGGCCACCAGCCGGCCGCGAGCGCCGTGGAGGGCCGCGAGGAGGTCGAACTCGGTGCGGGTGAGATGGACGAGCTCGCCGCCCAGGCGGACCGTGCGGCGTGCGGTGTCTACCTCGAGCCTCCCGTCGACCGTACCGGGAGCGGGCTCGTCCGGCTCTTCCGTCGCCGCCGGAGCGGAGCGGCCGATACGGCGCAGGAGCGCGTCGATGCGTGCCCGCAGCTCACGCGGCCGGAACGGTTTGGTGACGTACTCGTCGGCGCCGGCCTCGAGACCCATGAGCGTGTCGGCCTCGTCGACCCGGGCCGTGAGCATGACGACGACCGTGTCGGAGAAGGTCCGGACCAGCCGCACGACCTCGAACCCGTCGATGTCGGGCAGCGAGACGTCGACGGTCGTCACGATGGGCTGGTGCGCCTTGACGAGTGCCACGCCCTGCGCGCCGGTGACGGCGGGATGCACGGTGAACCCGGCCTGCTGCAGCATGACCTCGATAACCTCGCGAATGAGGTCGTCGTCCTCGACGACGACCGCCACTCGATGCCCCCCTGTGTGGTCCATCTGTCGAAAGTAGCAACGACACCGCCGCGCCGCCGTCCCAAGGATCACTCCAGCCGTACCGGCGGCCCGCGCTAGCCGGGTCCGCTCGCGGCACGACCGGCTCACGTCGCGGCGGGAACAGTCTCCGGCCAGGTGATCCAGCTCGCTGGGACAGCCTCGTCGAGACGGCGCACGTCGCGCTCCGCGAGAACCCCGGTGGCGAGCAGCCCTCGGGCGACCATCTGCCCGACCGCGCCCGCGCCCGGTGCGTTGAAGTGGGTGTTGTCCTCCAGGCCGGCGGCGGTGAACAGAAAGTTGAGCCGGCTGCGGTCGGGCCCGAGCTCCTGCCACCGCGCGATGGTCTGCGCGGTGATGTCGATCAGGGCGACGCCCTCGGCGGCGGCCAGCGCTCGCATCGCGTCCGGGTACTGGCCGTGGGTCGCGACGGCGTTGCCGTCGGCGTCGAACCGCCTCCGCTCCGCGGGAGTGAGCAGCACCGGTACGGCACCCCGCTGCCGCGCGCCGTCGAGATAGCGGCGCAGGAAGGACCGGTAGGTGGTCCACGGTTCGGTGCCGATCGCCGGGTCGGCCTTCTGGTCGTTGTGCCCGAACTGGACGAGCAGCAGGTCGCCGGGGTGGATGACGTCCAGGATCGCGGCGAGCCGGCCCTCCGCGATGAAGCTCCGGGAGCTGCGCCCGTTCATCGCGTGGTTGACCACCTCGACCGGCGGCGCGACGTACCAGGGCAGGGCCATGCCCCAGCCGGTCTCGGGGGCGGCGTCGGCGTACTTCTGAGCGGCGGTCGAGTCGCCGGCGATGTAGATCCGGCGCGGGTGCTGTTCCCTGGTCGTCCGCGAGACGGCGCGGACCACCGGGTCCGCCCGACCTGGAGCGGCGGCAGGGGCCGCGCTCGCTGTGGCGAGAGCGAGCGGCCCGGTGGCGAGCAGCGCGGCGAGCAGGAAACGGCGAGTCATCGAGGCGGGCATGCCGATGGGGGTACCTCTCGTGCAGAACCTGGGGTGTTCAGGACGAAAGGTATCCGATCCACATGTCGATCAAGGTCGTTCCCGCGTCCCGGCCTGGGCACTTGACTTGCTACCCCGGTGGGGTATCTGATAAACGCATGACCGAGACGACGGAGACCACCGGGGCGGCAGTGGTCGCCGTCGGGCAGAATGACCACGGTGACCCGGCCGGAGAGCACGACGGACCGCACGGCTACGCGTCCGACAAGACCGGGTATCTCAAGCGCATGCGCCGCATCGAGGGACAGGTGCGCGGCATCGCACGGATGATCGATGAGGACGTGTACTGCATCGACGTGCTCACCCAGGTCAGCGCCGTGACGAAGGCCCTGCAGGCGGTGAGCCTCGCGCTCGTCGAGGACCACCTGGGGCACTGCGTGGTCGACGCGGCCAAGGAGTCCGACGAGGCAGGTGCCGCTAAGGTCCGTGAGGCGTCCGAGGCGATCGCACGCCTCGTCCGCATGTGACCATCATCCGTGGGCACGCCAGCCAACCCGACCGAGGAGACGATATGACCACTGTGACCAAGCTGTCCGTGACCGGGATGCACTGCACGCACTGCGTGTCCGCCGTGACCAACGAGCTGCGGAGCGTCCCGGACGTCCAGGACGTGAGCATCGAGCTGCACGTCGGCGACGCCTCGCTCGTGCGCGTGATCTCCAAGCTGCCGCTCGCCGAGGCACCCCTGCGCGACGCCGTGGACGAGGCCGGCTACGACGTGACCGACGTCGAGGTGCTCGAGAACGCCGTCGCCGCCGAGTCCGCCGCGCAGGCCCCGGGCCGCCAGGCGACCCGCATGCTGCCGATCGTCTCGTCCTGACGATCCCCGGGACCGTGGCCGCCGCTGAGGTACAGCTTCCCGTCGGCGAGGTCGAGCTCGCCGTGTCCGGGATGACGTGCGCCTCGTGCGTGGCCCGGGTCGAGCGCAAGCTCAACCGGCTCGACGGCGTCGCGGCCACCGTGAACCTCCCGCTGGAGTCCGCGCACGTGGTGCTCTCGGCGGAGGTCACCGACCAGGACCTGGTCAGTGCCGTCGAGTCCGCCGGGTACGAGGCGCGGGTGACGCGCCGGCGGATGGCGGCGGGCGGTCGCGACGAGACCTCCGAGGCGACCCCCGGCGCGGCCCCGGGCGCCGAGTACCGCGGCGAGGACCTGCTCCGCCGCCTCCGGGTCTCCGCGGCGCTCACCGTCCCGGTGCTGCTGCTGTCGATGGTCCCGGCGCTGTCCTTCCCGGGCAGCGAGTGGGTGACCGCCGCGCTCGCGCTGCCCGTCGTCGCGTGGGGCGCCTGGCCCTTCCACACAGCCGCCGCGCGGGCGGCGCGGCACGCGAGCTCCACGATGGACACGCTGGTGTCCATCGGCGTGCTCGCGGCGACCCTGTGGTCGCTGTGGGTGCTGGTCGCCGGCACGCTCCGGCCCGCGGACGCCGGCACGGGTCCCGGCCTGTACTTCGAGGTCGGCGCCGTCGTCACCACGTTCCTGCTGGCCGGACGGTACGCCGAGCACCGGTCCCGGCGCCGCGCGGGCGACGCCCTGCGCGCCCTCCTCAACCTGGGCGCCAAGGAGGCGGAGCGCATAGCGCTCGGCCCGGACGACACGCCCCTGCGCCTGCCCGACGGCGGCTGGCGCACCACCGCCGTCCCCGTCGCCGCCCTGCAGGTCGGGGACGTGTTCGCGGTGCGCCCCGGCGGCACCGTCGCCACCGATGGGACTGTGGTGGACGGCGCGTCCGCCCTGGACACCGGGCTGGTCACCGGCGAGCCGGTGCCCGTGGAGGTGGGCCCGGGGGACGACGTCGTGGGCGGCACCGTGAGCACGTCGGGGCACCTGCTGGTGCGGGCGACCCGCGTGGGCGAGGACACGATGCTGTCCCGCATCGGGCGGCTCGTGGCGCAGGCGCAGACGGGCAAGGCGCCCGTGGCGCGGCTCGCCGACCGCATCTCCGCTGTGTTCGTGCCGGTCGTGCTGGTGCTGGCGGTACTCACGCTGGCGGGCTGGCTGGCCGCGACCGGCGACGTCGAGGCCGCCTTCACGGCCGCCGTCGCGGTGCTGATCATCGCGTGCCCGTGCGCGCTCGGGCTGGCCACGCCGATGGCGATCCTGGTCGGCACCGGCCGGGGCGCCCAGCTCGGCGTGCTGATCCGCGGGCCGGAGATCCTGGAGAGCACGCGCCGGGTCGACACGGTGGTGCTCGACAAGACCGGCACGGTCACCGAGGGCCGCATGCGGGTCGTCGACGTGTGGGGTGCGGGGAACCGGCAGCCCCGGCCGGCCGAGCCGTCACCGCTGGCCGGGCCTCGATCGCCGGCCGAGCCCCGATCGCCGGCCGAGCCCCGATCGCTGGTCGAGCCTGTCGAGACCCCCGACGACACCAACCACCTCACCGACGCGCCCGACGTCCTGCGGTACGCCGCCGCCGTCGAGGCGCTGAGCGAGCACCCGATTGCCCGGGCGATCGCCGCGGCGGGGCGAGCCGCCGCCGAGCCCGACGCCGAGACGCCGCTCGAGGTCACGGGCTTCGTCGCGCACGCGGGCGGCGGCGTCGAGGGCCTGGTCCGGCGGGCGCACGCGGGCCTGGCTCCCGGCGGCGCGCTGAACACCCGCCGCGTCCTGGTCGGCCGCCCGGACTGGCTCGCCGAGCAGGGGGTGACCGTCCCGGAGGAGGTGCGCTCCGCCGTCGGGCAGCAGGAGGAGGCCGGGGCCACCGCCGTGGCGGTGGCCTGGAACGGCGCCGCGGGCGGGGTGATCGCGCTGCGCGACCCGGCCAAGGCGACGTCGGCCCCCGCGGTGGCCGAGCTGCGGGAGCTGGGCCTGCGCCCGTACCTGCTGACCGGTGACTCCGCGGGCGCGGCTCGCGTCGCCGCCCGGGCCGTCGGCATCCCCGACGCGGACGTGATCGCCCGGGTGCTGCCCGCCGACAAGGTCGCGGTCGTGACCCGGCTTCGGGCCGAGGGCCGCACGGTGGCGATGGTGGGCGACGGCGTGAACGACGCCGCAGCGCTCGCCACCGCCGACCTCGGCCTCGCGATGGGCACCGGCACCGACGTGGCGATCGAGGCGAGCGACATCACGCTGGTCCGCGGCGACCTGCGGGCCGCCGCGAGCGCCGTCCGCCTGTCCCGGAGGACCCTGCGGGTCATCAGGCAGAACCTGTTCTGGGCGTTCGCGTACAACGTCGCGGCGATCCCGCTGGCGGCCGCCGGCCTGCTGAACCCGATGATCGCGGGCGGCGCGATGGCGGCGAGCTCGCTCCTCGTGGTCGCAAACTCCCTCCGCCTCCGCCAGGCGGAGTAGTCCGATCGCTGGTCGAGCTTGTCGAGACCGGACTGGTCTCGACAAGCTCTGTCTCTTATAC
>NZ_JBHUUX010000064.1:0-32981 GCF_042670845.1 Promicromonospora sp. NPDC057138
GGTCCGGCCCGGCACGAGGATTCCTCGTGCGGCGCCGGACAGGCGCTCTACTTCGCGGACCGGGTCTCGGGTCAGACGACGGCGCCCGGGCCGTCGTCGTCCGGGTCGCGCTGGTGCGGCATGCGCCAGATCAGCACACCCAGGCCCAGCACGAACAGGCCGAGGCCGATCTGCCCGACCAGCGGTGGGATCGCCAGCGCCGGCACCGCCGCGGACACGATGATCCCGATCACGGCGAGCACGGGAACACCCACGACGAAGCTCCACGCCATGGTGAGCAGCGGGTCGCGGGACAGCAGCGGCGGGGGCTCCGGCGGCGTGAAGTGGGACTCCTCCTCCTCGAGCGCCTCGGCCTCGGGCGACAGCGGCCAGTCGCGAGGGCCGGCGGGCAGGATCACGCGCGACTCGATACCCGGCTCGATACCCGGCTCGATACCCGCCACGCCCTCGGGCGCGCCCGAGGCGTCGCCGGCGCGGTCGCCGTCGTTGCGCTCGTCATCGGACCGCGAAGTCTGAGAAGATTCGGCGGGCTTCTCCGGGTCGTCGGCGGTGCCGTCGGTGCCGTCGGTCCGGGAGACGTCGATATCGCCGAGGGTGGCGACGATGTCGGCCCAGCGCGAGGCCACGTCGTCGTCGCCCAGCTCCCGTGGGGTGTCGCCGGGCACGTCGTCGTCGCGGTCGTCGGTGTTCGATGCGGCCATGGGCACACTCTATTGTCGTCAGGGGGCCTACGGGACCGGGTCATGAGGAGGAAATTTTGTTCTACTGGGTGATGAGGAACCTGCTGGTGGGCCCATGGCTGCGCCTGGCGTACCAGCCGTGGGTCATCGGCGCCAGGAACGTACCGCGCACAGGCGCGGCGATCATGGCGAGCAACCACCTCGCGGTGATCGACTCGTTCATCCTGCCGCTGCTGGTCCCGCGCCGGGTGACCTTCCTCGCCAAGTCCGACTACTTCACCGGCAAGGGCCTCAAGGGCAGGATCGTGGCCTGGTTCATGACGGGCATCGGCATGATCCCCGTGGACCGCTCCGGAGGCGCCGCGAGCGAGGCCGCGCTGCGCACGGGCCTCCGCGTGCTGCGCGAGGGCAACCTGTTCGGCATCTACCCGGAGGGCACCCGCAGCCCCGACGGTCGCCTGTACAAGGCGAAGACCGGCGTGGCCCGGATGGCACTCGAGTCGGGCGCCCCGGTGATCCCGGTCGCCATGGTCGACACCGACGTCGCACAGCCGCCCGGAAAGGGCCTGCCCACGTTCATGCCGCTGGGCGCCGTGATCGGCGAGCCGCTCGACTTCAGCCGGTACAAGGGCATGGAGACCGACAAGTTCGTGCTGCGCGCCGTCGCCGACGAGATCGAGTACGCGATCCTCGCACTGTCCGGCCAGGAGTACGTCGACGCGTACGCGGCCAGCGCCAAGGAGCGCGTGGCCCGCGGCGAACCCCTGCCCCCCGCGTCCGAGGAGGGCCCCGGCGGCCTCCCCCTCCCGGAGGTGGAAAAGCCGCAGCGCCCCAAGCGCTGACCCGTCGCGGCTCGTGGAGGCAGAAGGCGTCCGCCGGCGCCGTCCGATCAGCTACTGACACTTTCCGGCCGGCGGGCGAGCATCGCTGCCGCGCGGCGCCGGACGACCATGATCGCGGCGAGCCTGTTCACGCCGAAGGACAACAGGACCAGCCCGGTCGCGCCTGCGAGGTCGGCCCCGGATGCTGTAGCGAGAAGAAAGAACCCCGCTCGGATGGCGACGAACACGGCCCACAGGCCGACGCCGGGCCCCGTGAGGCGGTACTCGAGCCTCGTCTCGACCGCGCGAAAGCGGGTCACGTACCCCATCGCCGTTCCGGTGATCGCGACGAGGGCGAGCTCGCCGATGATGAACCAGTCCCCGGGAACCCACTGGAACCCGGTCCCGAGCTCGACGCCCAGATAGCCGACCCCCGCCGCGATGACCAGTGACGGAAGCCGGAGCATGCGGTGCAGCACCGCTGACCGCCAGAGGAACTGCCGGACGATCAGGACCGCGATCCCGACCGCGATGATGAGGTTGTCGGCGATCTGATTGATGGCTCCCCAGTCCAAGGACACGATGCGCTCCCAGTTCAATCACTAGTGATCGTTTCCGTGAAAGTATCACTAGTGATTGAATAGGTCCATGCGCGCCGCCGACCTGCATCGCCTGGCTCGAACGATCCGTGAGATCGCCTTGCGAGCGACCGAGAACACCGGCGAGGACAGCGTGAACGCCGGCCAGCTGGCGGTGCTCGAGGACGTCGCACGCAACCCGCAGTCCACGATCGGCGAGATCACTCATCGGACGAGGCTCGCGCAGAGCCTCGTGTCACGCATCGCTCGCGACATGGCCGACGTGGGCGCACTCACGATCGAGAAGGACCCCGCTGACCGACGCAAGGTCCGCGTCGACCTGGACGCCCGGGCGCGCCGCAAGATCCTGGAGCGCGCGGGCAACACGATCGACGATGCACTCAGCGCCAGTACACCGAGCCTCACGGACGACGAACGGCGAGATCTTGAGCATCACCTCGCCGAAGCCGAGCGACTGCTACGCACGGGGGCGGATACCGCGACCACGGTCCGGCGGCCGGCCGCCGCGCCGCCGCGGCACGACGCGCCCTAACGTGGCGGTGGAGCACTCGACGAACGCACCACCAGGGTGGTCGCCAGCTCCGTGCGGAGGGTGTGGCCGCTGGCCGTCCGGGCGCGGTGCACCAGGTCGACGGCGGTGGCGCCCATCTCCGCCAGGGGCTGCCGCACCGTGGTGAGCGCCGGGTCGATCCACGGCGCGATCGGCAGGTCGTCGAAGCCGACGAGCGAGACGTCGCGAGGCACCACGAGCCCGGCCTCGCGCAGGGCGCGCAGGGCGCCGAGGGCGGTGTCGTCGCTGCTGGCGAAGATGGCGGTGGGCGGGTCGTCCAGGGCCATCAGGTGCTGCGCGCCCTCGTATCCGGAGGTCACGCCGTAGGCGCCGACGTACACGAGCTCGTCGTCGGTGGGCACGCCCTCCCGGATCATGGCGGCGCGGTAGCCCGCGAGCCGCGCGATGGCGTTGTCCTGCTCCAGCGCGCCCGTGATCGTGGCGATACGGCGGTGGCCCAGCGAGAGGAGGTGGGCCGTCGCCTCCAGCCCGCCCTGGAAGTTGGTGGCCCCGACGCTGAGCATCCCCTCGGGCGGCCGCTGCCGCGGGTCGACGACGACGAGCGGCGTGCCGGTGTCCTCCAGCGCGCGCCGCGCGTCGGCGTCGGGCACCGCGACGATGCTGACCAGGCCGTCGGTGCCGCGCTCCAGCGCATGCCGCACCCAGGAGCTGCAGTCGTCGGGGTCGGGCTCGACCGCCAGGACGACGTCGAGCCCGAGCCGCCGCGCGCCGGCGACGGCGCCCCGGACCACCGCCTCCGACCAGGTGCCCTCGAAGTCGACGATCCGGACGTCGATCATGCCGGTCGGCTTCGCCGCGGGCGGCCGGACGACGTAGCCGTGCCGCTCCAGCGCCTCGGTGACGCGGGCGCGGGTGGCGCCGGCGACATCGGGCCGCGTGTTCAGGACCTTGGAGACCGTGGGGACCGAGACGCCGGCCTCGGCCGCGACGACGGCGAGCGGGATGCGGGGCTGGTCCTGCGCCATGGGTCCTCCGTCGGGCGCTCGGCGAGATGTGTTTCCGAAACCAGGAGCGTAACCGATGGCACGGCACACGCCGGCGCAGCAGCCGGTGCAGCGCCAGAACACACGGCAAGCCGCCGCGAGCGCCCATTGACAGTCCTCGCCGCCCCGTCTAACCTCCCCGGGTCTTTCCGAGATTCACCTTCGAAATTTCGGACCAGCAGACGGCACGGATCGACACGGTTCAACAAAGGAGTGATCGTGAACAGGACACCTCGCGTCGTCGCAGCGGCGACGGCGTCGACCCTCACGCTGGCCCTCGCCCTCACCGGGTGCGGCCGCAGCGATGAGGGCGACACCACGGCAGAAGGCCCCAGCGGTATCACGGACGGCCCCGCGACCGGCACGGTCGAGGTCTGGGCGATGGGCACGGAGGGCGAGCTGCTGCCGGAGCTCGCGAAGCAGTTCGAGGCCGACAACCCCGAGGTCACGGTGAACGTCACGCCGGTCCCGTGGGAGTCGTCGACGGAGAAGATCAACACGGCGATCGCCACGGGCGAGGTGCCCGACGTCATGCAGGTCGGCACCACCCTGGTGAGCGGGTTCGTGGGGCTCGGCGGCCTCGCGCCCACCCCTCAGGACATCGACTCCGCTGCCTTCTTCCCGGGCGCGTGGGACACGACGGTCGTCGACGGGACCTCGTACGGCGTGCCCTGGTACGTGGAGACGCGCGTCCTGTACTACCGCAAGGACCTCGCGGAGAAGGAGGGACTTGAGGCCCCGAAGACCTGGGACGATCTGACCGCCTTCGCGGCCGGGCTGCAGGACGCCGGGGCCGAGCACGGCATCGCCCTGCAGACCCGCGGGAACTCCACGGCCCTGATGTACCTGCCGTTCTACTGGCAGGCCGGCGGCGAGATCATGGACGACGCCGGCGAGTTCACTCTCGACAACGACGCCCAGGTCAAGGCGCTGGAGTACTACTCCTCGTTCATGCGCGACGGGCTGGCCCCGCCGGTCCTCGTCGAGGACGAGAAGGTGCAGAACTTCATCGACGGGGACCTCGGCTCGTTCGTCTCGGGCCCGTGGGAGCGCGCGAACCTGCTGACGACGGCGGGCGACGACTTCGCGGACAAGTTCGGCGTGGTGCCGCTGCCGGAGGACGAGGCGACCGGGTCGTTCATCGGCGGCTCCAACCTCGCGGTCCTGGCGGACGCCGCCAACCCCGACGCCGCGTGGAAGTTCGTCCAGTTCACCACCGACCCGGCCACCCAGGTCGACTGGTTCGGGATCTCCAGCGACCTGCCCGCCGTCCAGTCCTCCTGGGACGACCCGGCGCTGGCCGACGACGACGCGGTTGCCGTCTACCAGGACGTGCTCGAGACCGCGCGCTCGACCCCGGCGATCCCGACCTGGGCCGAGATCGAGCACGAGCTCGACCTCGTCATCGAACAGGTCATCGCCGGCGACGTGAGCCCGCAGGACGCGGCAAAGCAGATGCAGGACGCCGCCACCTCGATCGGGACGGGCCTGGACTGACCGTGGCCGTCTCCACTGCGACCGTCCCGCCCGCGTCCGTCCCGTCAGGGACCGTCACAGCGCGGCGTACGTCCGCACGCCGCCGCCGCACGGGCCTCGCCGCCTGGGGCTTCGCGCTGCCGTTCAGCGTGCTGTTCGCCGTCTTCATGCTGCTGCCGGTGGTGTCGTCGCTGTACATGGCGTTCACCGACATGCGGGGCGCCGACCTCCGGACGCCGTGGGCCGTCAACTTCGTGGGGCTCGACAACTTCGTCGCCGTCCTCGCGGACCCGAAGTTCCAGCAGGCCGCCGGCAACACGCTCTACTTCGTCGGGGTGGCCATGCCGCTCACCCTCGCGATCGCGCTGCTGCTGGCGGTGCTGCTGAACTCGGGCCTGGTGTGGTTCCGGTCGGTGTTCCGCGTCGGCTTCTACGCCCCCGTGGTGACGTCGATCGTCGCGGTTGCTGTCGTGTGGCGGTTCCTGCTGCAGCCCGACTTCGGGCTCGTGAACTCGGCGCTCGGCGTCGTCGGCATCGACGGGCCGCGGTGGCTCACCGACGCGGCCTGGGCCATGCCGTCGCTGATCGTGATGGCGACCTGGCGCAACGTCGGGTACTCGATGGTGATCCTGCTGGCCGGGCTGCAGGGCATCCCCCGCGACGTGTACGAGGCGTCCGCCATCGACGGGGCGGGCGCAGTGCGGCAGTTCCGGTCCATCACAGTCCCGCTGCTGCGGCCCACCCTGCTGTTCTGCGCGGTCATCACCGGCATCGGCTACCTGCAGTTCTTCGAGGAGCCGTTCGTGATGACCCAGGGCGGCCCGCTGGGCGCCACCAACTCGGTGGCCTACGAGATCTTCAACCAGTTCGGGTTCGGCAACTACGGCCTGTCGGCGGCGATGAGCTACGTGCTGTTCGTCGCCATCGTGATCCTGTCCTACCTCCAGTTCCGCCTGCTCAGGACGGAGAAGTGATGGCCGGAGAAGTGATGGCCGGAGAAGTGATGGCGCACGACGACGCGTCCCGCCCGCGCCGGTTCACCCCGCGCGCGATCCTGCTCAACGTCGCGCTCCTGCTCGGCCTCGCCGCCTCGATCGGGCCGCTGGTCTGGATGGTCGTGTCGTCGGTCAAGCCGGAGGGCGAGATCCGGCAGTTCCCGCCCACCCTGATCCCCGACCACGTGACCTGGGCCAACTACACCGAGCTGTTCGCCACGCTGAGCTTCCCGCGGTACTTCCTCAACTCGGTGGTCGTCGCGCTGGTCGTGACCGTCGGGTCGGTCCTGTTCAGCGCCATGGTCGGCTACGCGCTCGCGAAGCTCGACTTCCCGGGCCGGCGCGCGCTGTTCGCACTGGTCATGGGCACCCTGATGGTGCCGGGCATGGTCACGTTCGTGCCGCTGTTCGTGCTCGTGGCCAACCTGGACCTCATCAACACCTACGCGGCGCTGATCCTGCCGTTCCTGGCGGCGCCGTTCGGGGTGTTCCTGATGCGGCAGTTCATGCTCGACGTCCCGGACGAGCTGCTCGACGCCGCGCGCGTCGACGGCGCCGGCGAGTTCCGCACGTTCTTCGCCGTCGTGCTGCCGCAGGCCCGCCCGGCGCTGGCGACGCTCGGCATCCTCACGTTCCTCGGGTCCTGGAACAACTTCCTGTGGCCCCTGGTCGCCGTCCAGTCGGCCGACAAGTACACGCTGCCCGTCGCGCTGGCCCTGTACTCGACCGGCCAGAACACCGTCCAGTACGGCCTGCTGGTGGCGGGCGCGACGGTCATCGTGCTGCCCATCCTCATCGTCTTCCTCGTCCTGCAGCGGCACATCGTGCAGGGCATCTCGACCACCGGCCTGAAGTAGGAGTTCTCTGTGACCGAACAGCTCACGCTGCCCACCGCGCCCGGCTTCCTGTGGGGCGCCTCGACCGCCGCCCACCAGATCGAGGGCGGCAACACCAACAGCGACTGGTGGGCGAAGGAGCACGTCGACGGGACGCTGTGCACGGAGAGCTCCGGCGACGCCGTCGACAGCTACCACCGCTACCCCGAGGACGTCGGGCTGCTCGCGGACGCCGGCCTGAACGCCTACCGCTTCTCGATCGAGTGGGCGCGGATCGAGCCCGCCGAGGGCGAGATCTCGCGGGCCCAGCTCGCGCACTACCGGCGCATGATCGACACGTGCCTGGCCGCGGGCGTGACGCCCGTCGTCACGCTCCTGCACTTCACGCTGCCCCGCTGGTTCGCCGAGCGCGGCGGCTGGTTCGCGCCCGACGCCGTCGACACCTTCAGCCGCTACGTCGAGACCGCGACGCGGATCCTGGGCGACGTCGGCCACGTCGTCACCATCAACGAGCCCAACATCACCTCGATGATGCTCGGCGCGAGCCGCCGCACCAACCTCGACGCCGCGGGGCTGGCCGCCCCGGACCAGGCGGCGTCCGAGGTGCAGGCGACCGCCCACCGGCGCGCCGTCGAGATCCTGCACGGCCTGGGGCACGTGCGGGCCGGCTGGACCATCGCCAACCAGGTGTTCCAGGCGGCGCCGGGCGCCGAGGCCGCCCGGGACGCCTACGCCTACCCGCGCGAGGACTTCTTCCTCGAGGTCGCGCGCGGCGACGACTTCGTGGGCGTGCAGAGCTACCTGCGCACCATCATCGGAGCCGACGGGGAGCCCGTACCCGTCGCCGACGACGTCGAGACCACCCTCACCGGCTGGGAGTACTACCCCCAGGCGCTGGGCGAGGCCCTGGAGTACACGCACCGCATCACCGGCGGCGTCCCGATGATCGTCACCGAGAACGGCATGGCCACCGCCGACGACGCCCGCCGCATCGACTACACCCGCGAGGCCCTCGCGGGCATGGCCCGGGCGATGGCGGGCGGCTGCCGGGTCGAGGGCTACCTGCACTGGTCGCTGCTCGACAACTACGAGTGGATGAGCGGCTTCGCCCCGACGTTCGGGCTGATCGCCGTCGACCGCACGACGTTCGAGCGCACGCCCAAGCCGAGCCTCGCGTGGCTCGGCAAGGTCGCCCGCACGGGCGAGCTGCCCGCCTGAGCCGACAAGCGCTGTCACGACTACGACGACGTAGAGGAGACACACCATGAGCAGACACGTCATGAGCAGATCCAGGGCAGTGGTCGCGGCGGCCGCCGTCGCCGCCCTGACGTTCACCGCCGTCCCGGCGAGCGCCACCGGCGCAGCCCTGGCCGCGACCCCCGACCCGGTCACGGGCCGGGGCCAGGCCGCGAGCCAGGCCGACGACCGTCGCCAGCTACGCACCTGGGCGGCCGACACCTGGCGCTCGTTCGACGCGCTGGTCGTCGAGGAGACGGGCCTGCCCGACGACAACATCGGCGGCGACCTCGACCCGGGCAGCCGCGGCGGGTACACCTCACCGACCAACATCGGCGCCTACCTGTGGAGCACGGTGGTCGCCCGGGACCTCGGGCTCATCAGCCGCCGTGAGGCACGCGGCCGCATGGCGACCACGCTGGACACCGTCGCCGGGCTGGAGAAGCACGAGCCCAGCGGCATGTTCTACAACTGGTACGACCCGGCCACGGGCGCCAAGCTCACCACGTTCCCCACCAGCGGCGACCCGGTCAAGCCGTTCCTGTCCAGCGTGGACAACGG
The DNA here is from genome assembly GCF_042670845.1 of Promicromonospora sp. NPDC057138. Taxonomy (NCBI): domain Bacteria; kingdom Bacillati; phylum Actinomycetota; class Actinomycetes; order Micrococcales; family Promicromonosporaceae; genus Promicromonospora; species Promicromonospora sp. NPDC057138. The sequence continues at coordinate 8,759 of NZ_JBHUUX010000064.1, forward strand.
CTGGCTGGCCACCGGCCTGCTCCTGGCGAGCCGCGCGGAGCCGTCCCTGGCCGACGAGGCGGACGCCGTCCGCGAGCGCATGGACTTCGGCTGCTACTACGACCCGGCGCAGAACCAGATCCGCGGCGGGTTCTGGGACGCCGACCCGCAGGAGACCGCGCCGGTCCCGGGCGACTACTGCGGCATGGGCGCCGACGTCTGGTACACCGGCCACCACTACGGCGCGTTCAACACCGAGCCGCGGATCGCCTCGTACCTCGGGATCGCGCAGGGGCAGATCCCGGCGAAGCACTACTTCGGCACGTACCGCACCTTCCCCGACTCGTGCGACTGGGACTGGACCGAGACGCGGCCGGTCGGCGAGTGGGCCGAGTACCTGGGGGTCGACGTCTTCGAGGGCGCCCTGCCGTACCGGGGCATGCGGGTGGTCCCGACCTGGGGCGGCAGCATGTTCGAGGCGCTCATGGTGCCGCTCTTCGTGCCCGAGGAGACGTGGGGCCCCCGGTCGTGGGGCCGCAACCACCCGCTGTACGTGCGCGGGCAGATCGAGCACGGCATGGCGGAGGCGGGCTACGGGTACTGGGGCTTCTCGCCGTCGAACAACCCGGCCGGCGGGTACCGCGAGTACGGCGTCGACCAGCTCGGGCTGGACGGGCCGGGCTACACCTCCGACCAGGAGCGCACCGCCGTCGGCCAGCCGTACGAGGGCTGCCGCGAGGGCTCGCCCGCGCCCACCGAGTACGGCGACGGCGTCGTGACGCCGCACGCGTCGTTCCTCGCGCTGCGGTACGCGCCCCGGGAGGCGATGGCCAACCTGCGGAACATCGCCGCGGACTTCGACTCGTACGGCCCGGGTGGTTTCTACGACGCCGTGGCCGTGCGCAGCGGCCAGGTCTCCGAGCACTACCTGGCGCTGGACCAGGGCATGATCATGGCCGCGCTGGGCAACGAGCTGGCCGACGACGCGATGCGCCGCTACGTCGCGCCGGGCGCCCTGGAGCGGAAAGTGCGCCCCCTGATGACGATCGAGCAGTTCTCCGTAGGGTGGGACGGGTGAAAACACTGGATCTCGCCTCGCGCCTGGGGCGCACCGTCCTGTACCAGATCTACCCGCAGTCGTTCGCGGACGCGAACCGCGACGGCATCGGCGACCTCGAGGGCATCACCGAGCGGCTGGACTACCTCGCGTGGCTCGGGGTGGACGCGCTCTGGCTCAGCCCGTGCTTCGTCTCCCCGTTCGCCGACGCCGGGTACGACGTCGCGGACTTCTTCCAGATCGCGCCCCGCTACGGCACGAACGAGGACATGGCCCGGCTCACCGAGGAGGCCGGCCGCCGCGGCATCTCCGTGCTGCTCGACCTCGTGGCCGGGCACACCTCGGACCAGCACCCGTGGTTCCGCGCGTCCGCCGACGACCCCGACGACGACCGGTTCGTCTGGAGCGACGTGCCCGTGGACGGCTTCCAGCCCGGACTGGGCGCGCGCGGCGGCTACTACCGACCCAACTTCTTCCCGTTCCAGCCCGCGCTGAACTACGGGTACGCCCGCCCCGATCCCGCCGAGCCCTGGCGTCAGCCGGTGGACGCCCCGGGCCCCCTGGTCAACCGGAAAGCGCTGCGGCAGATCATGGCGTACTGGTTCGACGTCGGGGTCGCCGGGTTCCGCGTCGACATGGCGTCGTCGCTCGTCAAGGACGACCCCAGCCGCGTCGAGACGGGCCGCCTGTGGCGCGAGACCCGCTCCTGGCTGGACGAGACCTACCCGGGCCGCGTGCTGATCAGCGAGTGGGGCAACCCCCGGATCGCCGTCCCGGCGGGCTTCCACGCGGACTTCTTCCTCCAGTTCGGGGGCGACGACGAGGGGCTGCCGTTCCGGTCCCTGTGGAACAACGGGGCCGGGACGGTGGACCCGGCCTGGAGCGAGGTGTCCGCCTGGGCCGACGCCGACGCGCGCGGTGACGCGAGCACGTTCGTCCAGGCCTGGCGGGTGGCGACGGATGCCATCGCGGCCACCGGGCGCGGCGGGGTGGTGGGCCTGCCGACGTCGAACCACGACTTCACGCGGCTCGTGGCGGGCGCGCGCGACGCCGAGCAGGCCCGGGTCGCCCACGTGCTCACGATGACATGGCCTGCCCTGCCTTCGGTCTACTACGGGGACGAGATCGGCATGCGGTACGTGCCGGGCACGCCGACGCTGGAGGGCTCCCAGCTCGGCCCGACGTACGACCGGGCCGGCTCGCGCACCCCCATGCAGTGGGGTGACCTCCCGGCGGCCACGTTCGGCCCCGGCAGCCCTGCGGCGTCCACGTACCTGCCGCAGGACCCCGACCCGAACCGGCCCACGGTCGCCGGGCAGCTTGACGACGAGGGCTCGCTGCTGCGGCTGGTGCGCGGGCTCATCGCGCTGCGTCACCGCGACTCACGCCTCGATGTCGAGTCGCCGACCGAGGTGCTCGCCACCGGCTACCCGCTGGCCTACCTGCGGGGCGGCACGCTCGCGATCGTGCTCAACCCGGGCCGGGCGGCGGTCAGGCTTCCGCTCGACGGGGCCGCGGGTGCCCGGACGGTGTTCGCCAGGGGCTGCAGTGTCAAGGCGGGCGACGGCGGACCCGACGTCGTGCACCTGGACGGGCACGGGTACGCCGTGCTCGACCTGGACGCGCCCGAGAACCTCCGGTCCGCGGGTTAACCTTGGCCGCGTGGAACTGATCCGTAAGGGCAAGGTTCGCGAGGTCTACGCGGACGGCGACGACGTAATCCTGGTGGCTTCCGACCGCGTATCGGTGTACGACGTCGTGCTGCCGACGCCCGTACCCGACAAGGGCGCGATCCTGACCCAGCTCTCGCTGTGGTGGTTCCGGCAGTTCGCCGACCTGGTGCCCAACCACGTGATCAGCGAGGACGTGCCCGAGGAGTGGGCGGGGCGCGCCATCCGCTGCAAGCGGCTGGAGATCCTGCCGGTCGAGTGCATAGCGCGCGGGTACCTCGCGGGCGGAGGCCTGGACAGCTACCGCGAGACCGGCACCGTGTCCGGCGTCGCCTTCCCGCCCGGCCTGGTCGAGGCCGACCGCCTCCCGCAGCCTGTGTTCACGCCGTCGACCAAGGCGGACGAGGGGCACGACGAGTACATCTCCGTCGAGGAGATCGCCAAGGACCTGGGCGAGCAGACCACGAACCGGCTGCGGGACCTGACGCTCACGATCTACGAGCGCGGCGCCGAGATCGCCCGAGAGCGCGGCGTCATCATCGCCGACACGAAGTTCGAGTTCGGGGTCGACGCCGACGGCGTGCTGACCCTCGCCGACGAGGTGCTCACCCCCGACTCCTCACGCTTCTGGAAGGCGAGCGAGTACGAGCCGGGCCGCGCGCAGTGGTCCTACGACAAGCAGTTCGTGCGCGACTGGTCCTCGACCCTCGCGGACTGGGACCGCACCTACCCCGGCCCGGCGATCCCCGACGACGTCGTCAACGAGACCCGCGCCCGCTACGTCGAGATCTACGAGCAGCTGACAGGCGAGACCTGGACCTGATCCGTTGAGTGCTGGGTATTTGTTGGTCCACGAGCAACTTTCGAACCAATACCCAGCACTCAGCGATGTGGGTGGGCGGGAGTGTCAGTGAGTGCGGCTAGCGTGCACGCCGTGAGTACCACCGCGTCCGCATACCAGGCCACGTTCGAGGAGCTCGGCACGCCGCTGCGGGACGTGACCTTCGTGGTGGTGGACCTGGAGACCACCGGCACCAAAGCCACAGAGGGTGGCATCACCGAGATCGGCGCGGTCAAGGTCCGCGGCGGCGAGGTGCTGGGCGAGTTCCAGTCGCTGGTGAACCCGGGTCATTCGGTCCCGGCGTTCGTCGCGCGGCTGACGGGTATCACCAACGCCATGGTCGCCACGGCGCCGGACATCGCGCTGGTGCTGCCGAGCTTCCTGGAGTGGGCGCGCGACACCGTGCTGGTGGCGCACAACGCGCCGTTCGACGTCGGCTTCCTCAAGGCCATGTGCGCGCGGCTCGACTACGAGTGGCCAGGGTTCACCGTCGTGGACACGGTGCCGCTGGCCCGGCGCCTGGTCACGCGCGACGAGGCGCCCAACCACAAGCTGTCCACCCTCGCGAACCTGTTCCACGCCAGCGTCTCCCCCGACCACCGCGCGCTGGCCGACGCGCGCGCGACCGTCGACGTCCTGCACGCGCTCTTCGAGCGCCTCGCGCCGATGGGCATCACGCATCTCGAGGACCTGGCCACGGCCGCCGACCCGGTGTCGCCGGAGGTGCGCCGCAAGCGGCACCTGGCCGACGACCTGCCCGAGGCGCCCGGCGTCTACCTTTTCCGCGGGCCGGGCGACGAGGTGCTGTACGTCGGCACGTCCGTCAACATCCGCAAGCGCGTGCGCTCCTACTTCACCGCCGCCGAGAAGCGGAAGCGGATCTCGGAGATGGTGCGCATCGCAGAGCGAGTCACGCCTGTCGCGTGCGCGACGCCGCTGGAGGCGCAGGTGCGCGAGCTGCGGCTGATCACCGAGCACGCCCCGCGCTACAACCGGCGCTCGAAGTTCCCGGAGCGGCACTCGTGGGTGCGCCTCACCGACGAGGCCTACCCGCGCCTGTCGGTGGTGGGCGGCGTCGTGGCGGGCGCCGCGCACATCGGCCCCTTCGGGTCCCGGCGCGCCGCGCAGGAGGCCGTGCACGCCCTGCACGACGCCCTGAACCTGCGCCAGTGCACCGCCCGCATCCCCCTGGTCTCCAAGACGCCGGGCAGCCCGTGCGCCCTGGCCGGCATGGGCCGCTGCTCCGCCCCGTGCGTGGCGACGGAGGCCCCGGACGCGTCCTACGAGCACGTGGCCGACGCCGCACGCAGCGCCCTGACCGGCGACGCCTCCCCGGTCGTGCGCGCGCTCTCCGACCGGATAGCCGCGCTCGCCCACCAGGAGCGCTACGAGGAGGCCGGCGAGGTCACCCGCCGGCTGCGCGCCTTCGTCTCGGGCGCGCACCGGGCGCAGAAGCTGGATCCGCTGGCCCGCTGCGCGGAGCTCGTGGCGGCGCGCCCGTCCGGCATCGGCAACGCCCCGGGCAAACCAGGGGGCTGGGAGATCGTGGTGATCAAGCACGGGCGGCTCGCCGCCACCGACGTCTCCGCGCCCGGTGCCAGTCCCCTCCCCCTCGTCGACGCCCTGCGCACGACGGCGGAGCACGTCGAGCCGCCCGTCGCACCCGCGCCCGCGGCGCACCCCGAGGAGACCGACCTGCTCCTGGGATGGCTCGACTCCCCCGGCGTCCGCCTGGTGCACCTCAGCGACACGTGGGCCTGCCCGGTGCGCGCGGCCGGTGCGCATGCGGACCTGGCCTGGGTGAGCGACCGGGTGCAGCTCGAGATCGGCACGGCGCACGACGTTCTCGACGCCGCGCCCGCCCCGGAGCCCGAGAACGCGCCGCACGTGGATACGATGACGGCATGCTGACCGCGATCGTCCTCATCGATGCCGAGACGTCCCGCATTCCCGAGGTCGCGCAGGAGGTCGCGAACATCGACGGAGTGAGCGAGGTCTTCTCGGTGACGGGCAAGACCGACCTCGTCGCCATCGTGCGCGTGCCGGAGCACGAGCAGCTCGCCGGCGTCGTGTCCGACAGGGTGAACAAGGTGTCCGGCGTGCAGAACACCGAGACCCTCATCGCCTTCCGCGCCTTCTCCAAGGCGGACCTGGAGCAGGCGTTCGCCCTCGGGCTCGACGACTAGGTCCTTGCGCTAGCGCTTCTGCCGCCCCAGGGCGCCCGCGCCGGTGGGCTGCTTCGCCTCGATCTTGTCGTGCTGCCCGTGGGAGTGCGCGGCCTCGAGCTCGGCGGGCGTCACGGGCGTCACCCGGTCCTCGTAGAAGAACTCGGACAGCCTCTGCCAACGCCGGTCGGCCCTGTAGCCCTTTCGCCGGACGCCGCGCGAGTCGGTGGCGGGCCCGATCTCCAGCGGGGCGGGCGCCTCGTAGTTCACGCGCAGCCAGCGCTCCTCCGCCTCTAGCGGGGTGTGCACCTCGATGTACTCGCCGGTGGCGAACCGCACGATGCGGCCCGACTCGTGGCCGTGCAGCACCAGCTCGCGGTCCTTGCGCTGGAGCCCGAGGCACGCGCGTTTGGTCACCCAGAACGCGAACACCGGACCCACGAAGATCAGCACGCGCAGTGCCCAGGTGATCGCGAAGATGCTGAGCGAGAAGTGCGTGGCGATCAGGTCGTTCGTGGCGGCCAGGGCGCAGATCACGAATGCGACGAACAGCGCGACGCCGATCCCCGTGCGCACCGGCCGGTTGCGCGGCCGGTCCAGCACGTGGTGCTCGCGGTGGTCCCCGGTGACGCGGGCCTCGAGGAACGGCCACGCGCCCAGCAGCGTGAACAGGATGCCCGGCAGGATCAGCGCCGGGATCAGCAGGTTCATGCTCAGCGTGTAGCCGCCGATGACCCACTCCCAGCCCGGTCCCGGCATGAGGCGCAGCGCGCCGTCGACGAACAGGATGTACCAGTCGGGCTGGGTGCCCGCCGAGACCGGCGACGGGTCGTACGGCCCGTAGTTCCAGATGTTGTTGATCGACAGCATGGCGCCCATCAGGGTCAGGACACCCGCGATGATGAAGAAGTTGCCGGTCATCTTGGCCACGTAGACCGGCGCCGCCGGGTAGCCCACGACGTTCCTGTCCGTGCGGCCGGCCCCGGGGTACTGCGTGTGCTTCTGCAGCACCATGAGGAACAGGTGCAGGCCGATCAGCGCGATCAGCAGACCGGGGATCACGAAGATGTGCAGGGTGAACAGACTGGGCACGATCTGGTTGCCCGGGAACTCGCCACCGAAGACGATCATCGACACGAACGAGCCGATCAGGGGGATCGACTTCACGACGCCGTCGATGATGCGCAGGCCGTTGCCGCTCAGCACGTCGTCGGGCAGCGAGTAGCCGGAGAAGCCGGCCGCCAGCGCCAGGATCAGCATGGTCAGGCCGACGAGCCAGTTGAGCTCGCGCGGCTTGCGGAACGCGCCGGTGAAGAAGATCCGGAACATGTGCACCACGATCGAGCCCACGAAGATCAGGGCCGACCAGTGGTGGATCTGCCGCATGAGCAGACCGCCGCGCACCTCGAACGACATGTGCACGGTCGACGAGAACGCCGCCGACATGAGCTTGCCGTCCATCGACGGCGGAGAGCCCTCGTAGCGCACCAGGGCCATCGAGGGCTCGAAGAACATCGTCAGGAAGAAGCCCGAGGCGATCAGCACGACGAACGAGAACAGGGCGATCTCGCCCAGCATGAAGGACCAGTGGTCCGGGAAGACCTTGCGCGCGAGCTCCTTGACCAGCACACCGATGGTGGTCCGCTGGTCCAGATAGTCGGCGGTCTTGCCGAGCGCGGTGGTCGGACGCTGCTGCTTTGCCACGTCATCACCTCTGAGGTAGGAGATACGCGCCTGTCGATCCGTGCCCCTCCAGTAGACACCGTTCCGGGCGCTGCTTTCCACCCAGGACGACGAAATAGCCTGACGATCCGTGACATGACAGATCCGGTGCACCCCGGGAAGCTTCCCGCGATGCACCGGATCCGGTCAGGCGATCAGCCGGTCGAGCCAAGCCGATCAGACCCAGCAGGTCAGACCCGGCAGGTCAGGCCGACGCGACGACGAGGCCGGCGGTCTGCGTCTTGGCCCGCGCCAGGCGCTCGGAGACGTTGCTCCAGGACACCAGGTTCCACCAGGCCTTGATGTAGTCCGGGCGCACGTTCAGGTAGTCGATGTAGTAGGCGTGCTCCCAGCAGTCCAGCATGAGGACCGGGGTGAGCGCGAAGGGGATGTTGCCCTGCTGGTCGAACAGCTGCACGACGACGAGCTTCTGACCGATCGAGTCCCAGGCCAGGACGGCCCAGCCGGAGCCCTGCACACCGGCGGCGACGGCGGTGAAGTGCGCCTTGAACTTCTCGAACGAGCCGAAGTGCTCGTCGATCGCCGCGGCGATGTCACCGGTCGGCTCGCCACCGGCCTCGGGCGCCATGTTCGTCCAGAAGATCGAGTGGTTGATGTGACCACCGAGGTTGAACGCAAGGTTCTTCTCGAACAGGTTCACCGCGGCCAGATTGCCCGAGTCACGGGCTTCGGCGAGCTGGTCCAGAGCCGTGTTCGCCCCGGCCACGTACGTCGCGTGGTGCTTGGAGTGGTGCAGCTCCATGATCTTGCCCGAGATGTGCGGCTCGAGCGCGGCGTAGTCGTAGGTCAGGTCAGGGAGCGTGTAAACAGCCATTGCTGAGGTACCTCCAGGATCGGTCCGCACACCGGACGGTGTGCCGGGGAAGACGCCGTCCTGGTCGCGCGCCGGTGTGGTGCCCGCCCGGACGGCAATGGCCCGTGTCCCCGGCCGCAGTTGCGGACCGGGAGACACAGGCCATCGCTTGGTGTCGCAGGTCGCTCAGTGCTCCCGCGAGGTGGATCCCACGCCGGCCTCGACGGCCTGGCGCTCGGATCCGTCGATCTCGTCGTGCTCGCCGTGCGAGTGCGACGCCTCGATCTCCGCCGGGGTGACGGCCGAGACGCGGTCCTCGTAGAAGAACCGGGACAGGCCCTGCCACCGCTTGTCGGAGGCGTAGCCCTTGCGCTTCACACCGCGGGCGTCGGTCTTCGGGGCGATCTCCAGCGGGGCCGGCGCCTCGTAGTTGACGCGCAGCCAGCGCTCCTGCTCGTCGAGCGGGGTGTGCACCTCGATGTACTCGCCGTTGGCGAACCGCACGATGCGGCCCGACTCGTGCCCGTGCAGCACCAGCTCGCGGTCCTTGCGCTGCAGCCCGAGGCAGATGCGCTTGGTGATGTAGTACGCGAACACCGGCCCGACGAAGAGCAGGACGCGGAACACCCAGGTGATCGAGTTGATCGACAGCCCGAAGTGCGTGGCGATGAGGTCGTTCGACCCGGCCAGGGCCAGGATGATGAACGCCGCCAGGAAGCCGACGCCCAGGCCGGTGCGCGCCGGCTTGTTGCGCGGGCGGTCCAGCACGTGGTGCTCCCGGTTGTCACCGGTGACCTTCGCCTCGAGGAACGGGTAGACGAACAGGAACGTGAACAGGATGCCCGGGATGACGACAGCGGGGACCAGGACGTTCAGCGGCAGCGTGAACCCGGCGATGACCCACTCCGTGCCCTGGCCGGGCATCAGTCGCAGCGAGCCCTCCAGGAACAGCATGTACCAGTCCGGCTGGGCTCCCGCGGACACCGGCGACGGGTCGAACGGGCCGTAGTTCCACACGTTGTTGATCGCCAGCGTCGCACCCATCAGCGTCAGCACACCCGCGACGATGAAGAAGTTGCCGGTCATCTTGGCCACGTACACCGGCGCGGCCGGGTACCCGACCACGTTCTTGTCGGTGCGGCCGCCGCCCGGGTACTGGGTGTGCTTCTGCAGCACCATGAGGAACAGGTGCAGCGCGATCAGGGCCAGCAGGATGCCCGGGATCACGAAGATGTGCAGGGTGAACAGGCGGGGCACGATGTCGTGGCCCGGGAACTCGCCGCCGAAGATCAGGTACGACATGACGGAGCCGATCAGCGGGATCGACTTGACCACGCCGTCGGTGATCCGCAGGCCGTTGCCGCTCAGCACGTCGTCGGGCAGCGAGTAGCCGGTGAAGCCGGCCCCCAGGCCCAGGATCATCAGCACCAGGCCGACGATCCAGTTGAGCTCGCGCGGCTTGCGGAACGCGCCGGTGAAGAACACGCGCATCATGTGCACGACGATCGAGCCCATGAAGATCAGGGCCGACCAGTGGTGGATCTGCCGCATGAGCAGACCGCCGCGCACCTCGAACGACATCTCGAGGGTCGAGGAGAACGCGACGGACATGAGCTGCCCGTGCATGTTCGCCGGGTGCTCGCCCTCGTAGGTGGTGAGCGCCATCGACGGCTCGAAGAACATCGTCAGGAAGAAGCCCGAGGCGATCAGCACGACGAACGAGAACAGGGCGATCTCGCCCAGCATGAAGGACCAGTGGTCCGGGAAGACCTTGCGCGCGAACTCCTTGACCAGCACACCGATGGTGGTCCGCTGGTCGAGGTAGTCGGCCGCCTTGCCGATGGTCGTCGTCGGCTCGGCCGGTGCCTCGCGCGTGGTGTCGTCGGTCGCGGTGCTCACTTCAGGCGCTCCCAGAAGCTCGGGCCGATGGGCTCGGCGAAGTCGTCCTGCGCCACGAGGTAGCCCTCGTCGTCGACCGTGATCGGTAGCTGCGGCAGCGGGCGGTTGGCCGGGCCGAAGACGACCTTCGCACCGTCCGCGACGTCGAACGTCGACTGGTGGCACGGGCACAGGAGGTGGTGGGTCTGCTGCTCGTAGAGCGCCACAGGGCAGCCCACGTGCGTGCAGATCTTCGAGTAGGCGATGATGCCCTCGTGGGACCAGGTCTCGCCCGGCGGCGACTGGTCGGTCCGGAGGTCCTCCGGGTTCAGGCGCACCATCAGGACGACGGCCTTGGCCTTCTCCGTGATCCACTCGTGCGTCTCGCGGAACTCCTCGGTGGTCTCCGGGATGACGTGGAACACGGAGCCCACGGTGACGTCGGCGGCCTTGATGGGCCGGCCCGACGGGTCGATCGCGAGGCGCGTGCCCTGCTTCCAGATCGTGTGCTTGAACTTCGAGATGTTCCAGTCGCCGCCCACGGAGCCGATCAGCGGCACCGCGATGGCCAGCGGGAAGAGCGCCAGCGCGCCGAAGAACGCGCCCTTGAGCACGCCGCGCCGTCCGACGACGCCCGAGTCCTGCAGCCCGTCGTTGAGGTCCTTGACCGCGTCCGCGCGGGTCTCGGGGGACGACGCGAGCGGGTGCCGCTCCTGGACCATCTCGCGGTCGCCCATGAGCGTCTTGGCCCAGTGGATGCCGGCGACCCCGATGCCCAGCAGCGACACCGCGAGGCCGAGGCCGGTCAGCAGGGTCGACAGCCGGACGCCCGCCGTCGTGCCGTCCGGCGGGACCATCACGTAGGCGACGATCGAGCCGATGGTGCCGAGGACCGACAGGACGAACAGGAGGGTCACTGTCCGCTCGGCGCGCTTGGCGGCGCGGGGGTCCGTGTCGGTGAGGCGGTGCTTGTGCTCCGGGATACCCGGGTCGGTGAACCGGTTGGCCGGCCCGACGGCGGTGCCCGTCTCGGGGGTGACCGTCACCTCGTGCGAGGTGCCGGCCGGGGGGTTCTGGTTCTCGCTCACGAGGACTTCGCTCCGATCCACACTGCGGCGCCGATGAGCAGGCCGAGACCGATCGCGAAGGCCCAGAGGCCTTCGGACACCGGGCCGAGGGCGCCGAGCGCGTTACCGCCGGCCGAACCCTCGCGCTGCTCGACGAGGAACGAGACGATGTCGCGCTTCTCGTCCGGCGTGATGTTCGCGTCGTTGAACACCGGCATCGACTGCGGGCCGGTGAGCATCGCCTGGTAGATGTTCCGCTCCGACGTCTCCCACAGCGCGGGGGCGAACTTGCCCTCCGAGAGTGCGCCGCCCGCGCCCACGGCGTTGTGGCACATGGCGCAGTTGGTGCGGAACAGGGCCATGCCGTTGGACGGGTCGCCCTGCGAGGCGTCGACCTGCTCGTCCGTGGGGATCGCCGGCCCGGCGCCAAGCGAGGCGATGTACCCGGCGAGCGCCGCCGTCTGCTCCTCGTCGAACTGCGCCGGCTTGGCCCGCGCCTGCGGGCCGTTCATCTGCATCGGCATACGGCCGGTCGACACCTGGAAGTCGACGGCGGCCGCGCCGACGCCCACCAGGGACGGCACGCCGTTGGTGCCCTCCGCGTTCGCGCCGTGGCACGTCGCGCAGTTGGCCTGGAACAGCTTCTTACCGGTCTCGATGTCCGCGGTGCTGACGGTCTCGGCCTTAGCCGTGCTCGGAGCCAGGGCGGCATAGATGCCACCCGTGGTCAGCAGCGCCAGCAGCAGGAGCACGACCGGCGCCAGCCGGTGGTGCCTGCGGGCGGCGAGTGCCTTCACGAAAATGTCCTCGTCTCGCTGAGTGTTTGAGCTTCTTTGTCTTGCTTGAACCTATGCCACCGCACGGGCCCTGCGGCACCGGCGCCCCGGGCGTCGGTGCTCCGGGGTCAGCGCAGCAGGTAGATCACCGCGAACAGCGCGATCCACACCACGTCGACGAAGTGCCAGTAGTAGGACGTGACGATAGCGGTCGTGGACTCGTGGTGACCGAAGCGCTTGGCGGCGAACGAGCGGCCGAGCACGAAGAGGAAGGCGATCAGACCGCCGGTCACGTGCAGGCCGTGGAAGCCGGTGGTCATGTAGAAGACCGAGCCGTACGGGCTGGACGAGATCGTCAGTCCCTCGTGGACCAGCTCGGTGTACTCGAAGATCTGACCGCCGATGAAGAACGCGCCCATGAGGTACGTCATCGTGAGCCACTCCTGCATGCCCCAGGTCCAGAACTGGTACAGCTTGCCGGACCGCATCGGCCTGAACTGCTCCGCCTTGAAGACCGCCGCCTGGCAGGTGAAGGAGGACAGCACCAGGACGATCGTGTTGATCGTCGAGAAGGTGAGGTTCAGCTTGTCCGCCTGCAGCGCCCACTCCGCGGCGGGCATCGTCTGCCGGACCGTGAAGTACATCGCGAAGAGCGCTGCGAAGAACATGAGCTCGCTCGCGAGCCAGACGATCGTCCCGACCGAGACCGGGTTCGGACGATTGACTGTCACGTGCTGGTGCGTGGGGGTGGCTGCAGCCGTTGCGGTCGACACGAGAGCCATTATGGCCGACGTTCGAGTGTCCCGGACACCCGAGGACCGGGGACGCTCGCGTCGAATCTCACAAAGTCCCTTCGACGCACTACCTGCGGCGTCTCTTGCTGACGCGATTCCACAGAGTGCCATGAAAAGGCGGCGGACAAATCTGCCGTCGAAGCGGGGACTGTGCCACGATCGAGGCATGACCGGCATGACGACGGATGTGACCAGCGCAGGTGCGAACGGTTTGGAGTCCGATGAGGCGACGTCGAGCCCGCGCGTCCTCCTGTACAGCGACGACCGCAGCGTGCGCGAGCAGGTACGCCTCGCCGTCGGCCCGCGCCTGAAGGCCGGCGCGCCCGACATCGACTGGACCGAGGCCGCGACCCCCGCCGCCGTGGTGGACAAGGCCGACAACGAGTCGTGGGACCTGCTCGTCCTCGACGGCGAGGCGGACCAGGCCGGCGGCATGGGGCTGTGCCGCCAGCTCAAGAACGAGATCTACGAGTGCCCCCCGGTGCTCATCCTGACCGGCCGTCCCGACGACGCGTGGCTCGCCTCCTGGTCCCTGGCCGACGGCGTGGTGTCCCGCCCGCTCGACGCCATCAAGGTCCAGGAGGCTGTCGCGAAGCTGCTCGCCGTCGGGGCGGGCACCGCGTGAGCATCGAAGCCCCCACGTGGTCCGGCCTCCTCGCCGGGCTGATCACCGGCACCGACCTGAGCCAGGAGGAAGCGACCTGGGCGATGGACCGGGTGATGACCGGCGAGGTCTCCCCCGTCCAGCTCGCCGGCTTCCTCGTCGCGCTGCGCGCCAAGGGTGAGACGGTCGAGGAGCTGGCCGGTCTCACCGAGTCCATGGTCAAGCACGCGACCCACATCGAGGTGCCCGGCCCGTCCGTCGACATCGTCGGCACCGGCGGCGACCGCGCGCACACCGTGAACATCTCGACCATGGCGTCCGTGGTCATCGCGGGCGCCGGACTGCGCGTGGTGAAGCACGGCAACCGGGCGGCGTCGTCGTCGTCAGGCAGCGCTGACGTGCTCGAGGAGCTCGGCATCCGGCTGGACCACACCCCCGAGCGGGTCGCGCAGATCGCGCGCGAGGCGGGCATCACCTTCTGCTTCGCGATGGTGTTCCACCCGTCGATGCGGCACGCCGGCGTGGCCCGCAAGGAGCTGGGCGTGCCGACGGCCTTCAACTTCCTGGGTCCGCTCACCAACCCGGCCCAGCCCCGCGCGGCCGCCGTCGGCTGCGCGGACGCGCGGATGGCGCCGCTGATGGCCGGCGTGTTCGCCGAGCGCGGCAAGTCGGCGCTCGTGTTCCGCGGGGACGAGGGCCTCGACGAGCTCGCGGCGACCGCGGGCGCCACGGTGTGGGTGGTGGCCGACGGCGCGGTCACCGAGCACCGCCTCGACCCGGCCGCCGACCTGGGTCTCACGCGCATCAAGGTCGAGGACCTGCGCGGCCACGACGCCGCCTACAACGCCGGTGTCGCCCGCGCCGTCTTCGCCGGTGAGGGCGGCCCGGTCCGCGAGACCGTGCTGCTCAACGCGGCGTCGGGCCTGGTGGCCGACGGCTCGCTCCCCGGCACCGGACCCGGCTCCGGCACTCTCGTGGAGCGCCTCAGCGCCGGGATCGAGCTCGCGGCGCAGGCTGTGGACTCGGGCGCGGCGCAGGCAACCCTGGACCGCTGGATCGCCGCCAGCCGCTGACCTGATGACGCGGGCCGGGCACCACCAGGTGCCCGGCCCGCGCTGTCACCGTCGGTGTGCGATCGCCGGCGGATCACTGCTCGAAGATCTGATCCGCCGGGGGCGCCTCGATGTCCAGGTCCTCGCCCCACCTGCTGAACACGGACGTCGAGACGAGCGACTTCCCTTCGATCACCATGGTGACCTCGACCCGGAGCGGGCGGTCGGTCTCGTCCAGGGCGTAGACGACCGTCATCCCGCCCAACGCCTCCACCATCTCCGGGTCAAGCTGCTCGATCTGCGGTCCGGTCACCTTGGTGGGGTCCAGAACCAGGGTGTACAGGTCGACGTCGGTTCCGTCGACGGTGTCCGACCCGCTCGCCTCGAACGACACGATGGCGTCCCCGAAGCCCTCCAGCTGCGCCTTCGGGTCCGCCGAGCCGGACATCGACTGGAACGAGCCCATCATCGGGTCGTCCATCATCTCGTCCAATGAGGCCTTGATGTACTTGCCCTCGGTGAGCTCGCCCATCGAGAGGTAGTACGTCCCGTCCACGACGATCATCGAGAGCTCCGTGCCCTCGGCGTTCATCGACATCGACATCCGTGGCGACTCCGGGTCGCTGACGTCCACGTCTGTCGGCATGGTCACGCCGGTGATGCCCGCGGCCTCGGCCGCCGCGCCGCTGTAGGTCGTCTCCATGTGCATCGTGGTCGCTGATTCCTGTGACGCGCCCACGAGATCGACGAACGTCGCCTGCGTGACCTCCGCCGACGACTTCTTCGCACCGGGAGTCGCCTGCTCCTCTGCTGTCTCCGACCCCGTGCCGGGGTCGTCGGGGTCGTAGAGGTCGTAGGTGTCGACGGGCGTCGAGCCACAGCCCACCAGGCTGACCGCCAGCAGGCCGGCGGCCGCAAGCGACACGACCTTCTTCTTCGAAACTCGCACGAGCTGCCCCTTTCTCGGTTCACCATCACCGGGGGCGCTCTGGGCGCCGGGGACCGGGTGGCGGGATTCGATCCAAACAGCCGGATCTGCCCGACGGGCACCCGCCGCGGGTGAAACACGGGGTGAAAACCCGGTCCGCGCACCAGAACGCCGGGCGGTATGCCTCGTTCAGGAGGTATGCCGCCCGGCGTCGGAACCAGGTGATGCGAAAGGGTTAGTGCGAGTGGATGCCTCGCGAGTACTCGAACACCCAGCCCACCAGCGCGATGATCGCCACGCAGAAGCCGATGTAGAGCACCCACCAGCCCACGGCCAGGCCGAGGAAGCAGATCGCCGCGGAACTGCCGATCGCCAGCGGCCACCAGCTCCAGGGCGCGTAGACGCCCTGGTCGCCCGCGGCGTCCTCGATGTTGCCGTTCGGGTCGTCCTCGGGGCGGGCGTCGATCCGGCGGGCCGTCAGCGCGAGGTATGCGCCGATCATCGCCACGAGGCCGCCGACCAGCGGCATGCCGAGGTAGCCGACGGGCTCGGTCCACTCCGTCATGAAGCCGTAGACGATACCGGCGCCGACGAAGATGGGCGTCCCCCAGAGGAAGAGCCGGGTCTCGATCTTCACTTGGGGTTCTCCTCGCCGGCGATCTGGGTCGTGGTCTGACTGGCCAGCGCCGGCTGCGGGTACAGCTCCGGGCGCTCCATCGCGGCGACCTCAGGGTGGTGGAGGTCGAACGCCGGCGACTCCGAGCGGATGCGCGGGAGCGAGGCGAAGTTGTGCCGCGGCGGCGGGCAGGACGTGGCCCACTCGAGGGAGCGGCCGTAGCCCCACGGGTCGTCGACAGTCACCCGCGGCGCCTTGCGCCAGGTGATGTAGACGTTCCAGAGGAACGGCAGGGTCGACGCCGCGAGGATGAACGCGCCGACCGTGGAGACCTGGTTCTCCCAGGTGAAGCCCTCCTGCGGCATGTAGTCCGCGTACCGGCGCGGCATGCCCTCGACACCCAGCCAGTGCTGGATGAGGAAGGTGGTGTGGAAGCCGACGAACAGCATCCAGAAGTGCACCTTGCCCAGGCGCTCCGACAGCATGCGGCCCGTCATCTTCGGCCACCAGAAGTAGAAGCCGGCGAACATCGCGAACACCACGGTGCCGAACACCACGTAGTGGAAGTGCGCCACCACGAAGTACGAGTCGGACAGCTGGAAGTCCAGCGCGGGGCTCGACAGGATGATGCCCGTCAGGCCGCCGAAGAGGAACGTCACGAGGAAGCCGATGGACCACAGCATCGGCGTCTCGAAGGTGAGCTTCCCTCGCCACATCGTGCCGATCCAGTTGAAGAACTTCACACCGGTGGGCACCGCGATGAGCATCGTCATGAAGGCAAAGAACGGCAGCATGACGGCGCCGGTCACGTACATGTGGTGCGCCCACACCGTCACCGACAGCGCGGCGATGGCGATGGTCGCGTACACGAGGCCCGTGTAGCCGAAGATCGGCTTGCGGCTGAACACCGGCAGGATCTCGGACACGATGCCGAAGAACGGCAGCGCGATGATGTACACCTCGGGGTGCCCGAAGAACCAGAAGAGGTGCTGCCAGAGGATGGCGCCACCGTTCTCCGGGTTGAAGATCTGCGCGCCGAGGCGCCGGTCCGCGCCGAGCGCGAACAGGGCGGCCGCCAGGGGCGGGAACGCCATCAGCACGAGCAGGCTGGTGACCAGCGTGTTCCACGTGAAGATCGGCATCCGGAACATGGTCATGCCAGGCGCGCGCATGGTGATGATCGTGGTGATGAAGTTGACCGCACCGAGGATCGTGCCGAAGCCCGCCATCGCGAGGCCGAACACCCAGAGATCTCCACCGAGCCCTGGACTGTAGGTGGTGGTCGACAGTGGCGCGTACGCAAACCAGCCGAACGACGCGGCGCCCTGCGGCGTGAGGAAGCCGGCGGTCACCATGAGGCCGCCGAACAGGAACAGCCAGTAGGCGAACATGTTCAGGCGGGGGAACGCGACGTCGGGCGCGCCGATCTGGAGCGGCATGATCACGTTCGCGAAGCCCGCGAACAGCGGAGTCGCGAACAGCAGCAGCATGATCGTGCCGTGCATCGTGAAGAGCTGGTTGTACTGCTCCTTGCTCTGCACGAGCTGGATGCCGGGCTCGAAGAGCTCCGCCCGGATCAGCAGCGCCATCACGCCGCCGATGCAGAAGAACATGAACGACGAGATCAGGTAGAGGTACCCGATCGTCTTGTGGTCAGTGGACGTGATCCACTTGATGACGGTCCGGCCGAGCGTCTGCCGCCCGGGTGCCAGACCCGGGATCAGCTCAGTCGTGGTCGATGCGGCCATCAGTGCCCAGCCTCCTCTTCATCAGTATCCACCGGGCCCTGCGTGCGTACCAGGTCTGTTCCGAGCTCGCCGGTCTGCCCCTTCGCCGCCAGCTCCGCCATGTGGGCGTCGTACTCCTCGGCCGACACGACCTTCACGTTGAAGAGCATGCCGGAGTGGAACTCGCCGCAGAGCTCGGCGCACTTTCCGGCGTACGTGCCCTCGCGGGTCGGCGTCACCTGGAACGTGTTGGTCCGGTGCGGGATCATGTCCTGCTTGTACAGGAACGCGGGGATCCAGAACGAGTGGATGACGTCGCGCGAGTCGAGGGTGAACTCCACGGTCTCGTTCACCGGCAGGTAGAGCGTCGGGAAGGACGTCGAGGTGCCAACGGCACCGTCGAGCTCGTCCTCCGCGGTGACGCTGCCGGGGTCGGCCTCGTGCTCGCCGTAGTCGTAGACATCGGCGTCGAGGTAGTTGAAGTCCCAGCTCCACTGCTTGCCGACGACCTGGATGTGCTCGGTGGCTGTGCCGTCCACGGTCTTGATCTCGGTCACGTCCCGGTCGGTGTACCAGAACAGCACCAGCACCATGATCAGCGGCACGGCCGTGTACATCAGCTCGAGCGGCAGGTGGTAGCGCGTCTGGATCGGCAACCGGTGGTCGTCCTTGCGCTTCCGGTACGCCGCTATGCACCACAGGATCAGGCCCCACGTCACGATGCCCACCAGCAGGGCAGCGATCCACGAGCCCACCCAAAGATCGGTGATGCGCGCAGTCTGGTCAGTCACCTCCCCGTCGCTGTAGCCGGGCAGGTATCCGCGCTGGACGGATTCACTTGCGCAGCCGGCAGCCAGCACTGCGACTGCGCCGGCAAGAGCCGACGCACGCAGGATGGCCCGCCGGGTGCGGGTAGGTGGCTTCGAGTGCAAGGGAGGCCTTTCACGTCTCGTCCGGCGCGTCGCACCGGTTTCCTCCCGAGCTCCACGCAGAACCTTCGTCCTCGATGGGATGCAGCCTAGCGCGCCCCGGGGGCTGATGATGCCCGGAAGGCGCCCCTCGGGACGTGACGCACTCCGCACCTCGGGCACCCGTCGACGCTGTTCAGGACACGCGCCCAGGTCGTGTCAGAACGATGGTGGCGGCGAGTGGCACCGACGGGTGCGAGGATCGGGTGGACGACGGCGGCAGCGCGCCGTCTGCCGCTGTCGGCGCCGCGACCGGGCCCGGCTCGGCACCCCCGGCTACCCGGACGCAGCAGCAGGAGGACGTGTGAGCCACGCCACCCCCGGCACCCCCGACCGGGTGCATCTCGACAACGGCGGGCGCGCCCCGTGGCACCCGCTCGCTCGGCAGGCCTTCGAGCAGGCCCTCGCCGACGGCTGGGCCGACCCGCGCCGGCTGCACGCCGAGGGCCGCCGCGCCGCCCGCCTGCTCGACGGCGCCCGGGAGGCGATCGCGGCGGTGCTCGGGGCCCGGACGCAGGAGGTCCACTTCACGCCGGGCCACACCGCCTCGCTCCACGCGGCGGTCGCGTCGGCCACCGCGGCCCGACGCCGGGCGGGCAGCGCCGTCGTCGCAGGCGCCGTCGAGCGCGCGGCCGTGCTGCACGCGGCCCGCGCCGCCGGCGAGCTGCGCACCGTCCGGGTGGACCGGCTCGGGCGGGTCGACGCCGACGCGATGGTCGCCGCGATTCGGGCGCCCGGCGTCGCGCTGGCCGCGCTCCAGCACGCGAACGGCGAGGTGGGCACGGTCCAGCCGGTCGAGGTGGTGCACGACGCCGCCCGCGCCGCCGGCGTCCCCCTCCTGGTCGACGCCGGGGCGAGCGTCGGCCACGTGGTGGTGCCGCAGGCCTGGGACCTCCTGGCCGCCGACCCCGCGGACTGGGGCGGTCCCGCCGGCGTCGGCGTGCTCGCCGTCCGGCAGCGCGTCCGCACGGCGGCGGTGTCACCCGAGGACGAGGACCCGTGGGCGCCGGGCGGCGTGAGCGTGCCGCTCGCGTTCGCCGCCGCCGTGGCGCTGCAGGCGGTCGAGGCGGACCGCGCCGAGCAGGAGACCCGGCGCCGGGCGCTCGTCGACCGGGTGCGCGCGGAGGTCGCGCGCATCCCCGACGTCGAGGTGGTCGGTGACCCGGACGACCGGCTCCCCCACGTCGCCACGTTCTCGTTCCTCTACGTGGACGGCGAGGCGCTCGTGACGGAGCTGGACCGGCACGGCTTCGCGGTCGGGTCGGGCTCGGCGTGCACGGCGAGCACGCTGGAGCCCTCGCACGTGCTGGCGGCGATGGGCGTGCTCACGCACGGCAACGTGCGGATCGCCCTCGACCGGACCACCACCGCCGACGAGGTGGACCGCTTCTGCGCCGTCCTGCCCCCGGCCGTAGCCAGGGTGCGGGACATGCTAGGGGTAGGCGGCCTCTGACGTGTCAGACGTGAGAGTCACTATGGTGACGGGTGTGTCTGACACGCTGGTGGACGCCCGGGGGCTGCGCTGCCCCCTGCCCGTGATCCGGCTCGCGGAGGCCGCGAAGGGGCTGCCCGCGGGCACCGAGCTGACCGTCCTGTCGACCGATCCCGCCGCCAGGCTCGACGTGCCCGCGTGGTGCCGCATGCGCGGGCACGAGCACGTCGCGAGCCGGGAGCACACGGGCGACTGGACCGGCTCGGCCATCACGGTCCGCCTCGCCTGACCGCGTCTGGGCTGCGGGCGCGATCTTTGCGACTACGCGCCCGTTCCAGGCACAACGATCACGCCCACAACCAGGGCAGCAGAACGGGCCGGCCACCCGAAGGTGACCGGCCCGGCCGTCGTGCAAAGAACGTCGTGCAGAGACTTCGATCAGGAGAACGACCCGCCGCAGGCGCATGCGCTGCCCGCGTTCGGGTTGTCGATCGTGAAGCCCTGCTGCTCGATGGTGTCCTTGAAGTCGATCGTTGCGCCCTCGAGGTACGGCACGCTCATCTTGTCCACGACGACCTCGACGCCGTCGTAGTCACGCAGCGCGTCCCCGTCGAGCACCCGCTCGTCGAAGTAGAGCTGGTAGATCAGCCCGGAGCAGCCACCCGGCTGCACCGCGACGCGAAGGCGCAGGTCGTCGCGGCCCTCCTGCTCGAGCAGGCTACGGACCTTGCCCGCGGCGACGTCGGTGACGTTGACGCCGTGGGTCCCGATGTCCGTGGTGGTGTCGGTCATGTCATCTCCCGATCGTGTTCGACATACCGGTAGTCGATGTCTCAGCGGTGCCAACCCATCGGCCGGCCCGTCTGTTCCCGTGTGCCGGTCTGTTTTCAGATCGTACGCCCACGAGCCGCGTGAGCAACCACCTGTCCGTCGTCAGCGCGTCCAGGCCGGGGTCCACGTCCGGGCCACCCGCGCGACGTCGCCGTCGGCCACCTCGTGCACCCCGCTGAGGCCCGCCGTCGACCACTCGCGCCTGCTCACCTCGCTGCGCTCCGTGACCACGACGACGGGGACGGCGTGCGGCGCGGCGGCGGCAGCCGCCTCCACGACCACCCCGCGGTGCAGCCCGTCGCCGTCGAGCCGCGTGACGTACGCCACTACGACGTCGGCGCGCCCGGCGGCCTCGCTGAGCGCGGCGCCCTCGGCCCGGGGCAGCGCGGACGGCGCCGGACCGGGCGCGCTCGGGCCGGGATGGGCGGGCCCGACGTCCTGCGGCCCGACGGCGGCCGGCCGGCCCACCGGGATCGCCGCCCCGGCCAGCAGCACTCCCCCGCCGGCCGGTCCGTGGCCCGGTGCGGCGGCCTGACCTGCCGACGGTCCAGCGGCCGGCCGGCCGGCTGAACCCGCGGCCGAACTCGCGGCCGAACCGGCCGAGCCCGCCAGCCGCACGGCACGCGCTTCAGTCCGCACATGGGGCGCGGCGGCGCGCCACGCGGAGGCGAGTCGCTCGGCGTCGGGCAGGGTCTCGGCAAGCAGCAGGACGTGCACCCAGGCATCGTCGCACCGCCGAAGTCTGGGTGTCACCACCGCGTGTCATGATGGTGACCGTGAGCACCCTGCTGGCTGAACACCCCGGCTTCTCAGAGCCTGCCCCGTCCCCGCTTCTGCTGCTCGGTCAGGGCCGTGACCTGGCCTCCGAGCGCGGCGTGGAGTGTACGGGCGAGCTGCCCGCACCGAGCGACCCGAACCTCGTCGAACGGGCCCGCGCGGCGCGTGCCGCCCTCGGCAGCCGGGCGTTCGTGCTGGGGCACCACTACCAGCGCGACGAGGTCATCGACTTCGCCGACGTCACCGGCGACTCCTTCAAGCTCGCGCGCGAGGCCGCTGCCCGCCCCGAGGCCGAGTTCATCCTGTTCTGCGGCGTGCACTTCATGGCCGAGAGCGCGGACATCCTCACCTCGGACCAGCAGCAGGTCGTGCTGCCCGACCTCGCGGCCGGCTGCTCGATGGCGGACATGGCGGCGATCGGCCAGGTCGAGGAGGCCTGGGCGGTGCTGCAAGACGTCGGCGTCGCGGACTCGACGATCCCCGTCACCTACATGAACTCGTCGGCGGCCATCAAGGCGTTCACGGGGCGGCACGGCGGCACCGTGTGCACCTCGTCCAACGCGGAGGTCGCGCTGCGCTGGGCGTTCGACCAGGTCGGCGGCATCGACGGCACCGGAAAGGTGCTGTTCCTCCCCGACCAGCACCTGGGCCGCAACACCGCGGTCCTGGAGCTCGCGATGTCCCTGGACGACTGCGTGGTCTTCGACCCCCGCAAGCCCAACGGCGGGCTCACGGACCAGGAGCTGCGCGACGCCCGGATGATCCTGTGGCGCGGCCACTGCTCGGTGCACGGGCGCTTCTCGGAGCAGAACGTCACCGACATCCGCGCGGCGGTGCCCGGCGTCAACGTGATGGTGCACCCCGAGTGCAAGCACGAGGTCGTCACGGCGGCCGACTACGTGGGCTCGACGGAGTACATCATCAAGCAGCTCGACGCGGCCGAGCCCGGGTCCTCGTGGGCGATCGGCACCGAGCTGAACCTCGTGCGCCGGGTCGCCAAGGCGCACCCGGACAAGAACGTGCACTACCTCGACTCGACCGTGTGCTTCTGCTCCACCATGAACCGCATCGACCTGCCCCACCTCGTGTGGGCCATGGAGTCGCTGGTCGAGGGCCGCATGGTGAACCGCATAGTCGTGGACGCCGACGACGCCCACTGGGCGCGCGTGGCGCTCGACCAGATGCTCGCCCTCCCCGGGATCTGACGCGGACTGACCACATGACCGGCAACGGCGGGCTGCGCATCGGGATCTTCGTCTTCGACGGGGCGGAGGAGCTCGACGTCGTGGGGCCCTTCGAGGTCTTCGCGGAGTGGGACTCCCACTCGCAGCTGCGGCCGTCGGTGAGCACGTTCTCCTGGGACGGCTCCGGCGTCCGGCTCGCGAAGGGGCTACGGATCCTGCCGGCGCACGGCGCGGACGACGTCGGGCCGCTGCACGTCCTGGTCTATCCGGGCGGGCTGGGCACCCGGCGCCTGCTGACCGAGACCGGCCACCTGGAGTGGCTGCGCCAGATCCGCAAGCAGACCCCGATCATCGCCAGCGTCTGCACGGGTGCCCTGCCCCTGGCGGCGGCCGGCCTGCTCGCCGGGCGGCCCGCCACCACCCACCACAACCACTACGACGAGCTCTCCGACCTGGACCCGAGCATCCTCGTGGACACCGAGGCGCGGTACGTGGACGACGGCGACGTCGTCACCTCGGCGGGCGTCGCCGCCGGGATCGACATGGCGCTGCACCTCGTCGAACGGCTGGAAACACCGGCGGTGGCCCGGTCCGTCCGGTTCGAGATCCAGCACGTGGACAGCTGACGCCCGCCGCCTCCTGGGGGGTCGATGACTGGGGGTCGGCGCCGCCGCGCGCGGCGTCGGACAACTGGTATCCGATACTGCGGGTTCTCGGTATAACCTTCGAGGCATGGCTCGCATGCTCCAGCTCACCTTGTCCGGACTCTTCCCGCGCAAGGCCCGCCCCGGACAGACCCTGCTCGACCCGTCGGTCACCCGGATGCGCGTCGGCCTCCTGGACCTCGACTCGTACCTGCACGTCAACAACGGCACGTACCTGCAGATGATGGACGTCGCCCGGAACAACCAGATCGCCGACCTCGGCATGTTCTCGGTGGCCCGCCAGAAGGGGTGGGCCCCGGTGGTCGCGGCGTCGACCATGAAGTACCGCCGGTCCCTGCAGCTGTTCGAGCGGTTCGAGATCACCACCCGGATCCTGGGGTGGGACGAGCGCGTCTTCTACCTGGAGCAGGTGTTCACGCGGGACGGCCAGCTCAGCGCCCGCGGAATCGTGGCCAGCCGGTTCCTGGACCGCAAGGGCAACCGCATCGCGCCGTCCGAGGTGGTCCGGGACGCGACCGGCGA
Source organism: Promicromonospora sp. NPDC057138 (assembly GCF_042670845.1). Taxonomy (NCBI): domain Bacteria; kingdom Bacillati; phylum Actinomycetota; class Actinomycetes; order Micrococcales; family Promicromonosporaceae; genus Promicromonospora; species Promicromonospora sp. NPDC057138. The sequence goes on from NZ_JBHUUX010000064.1 coordinate 32,828, forward strand.
GGACCTGCCCTCCCCCGAGCTCCCCGAGGACGTCGCGGCCTGGGCGCGGGCCGTCGACGTCGCCCACCGCCCGGCCGCCGCCGAGGCCTGAGCGTGGTCGCGAAGTAGAGCGCTTGTCCGGATCTGCCTGGGCCAACCCCAGGCTGATCCGGAC
>NZ_JBHUUX010000065.1:0-32006 GCF_042670845.1 Promicromonospora sp. NPDC057138
TGTCAGACCCGCAGGTCACTCGGGTGACCTGCGGGTCTGACACGTCCGCGGGTTTCTGACAGGTCAGCGGAGGAGGAGTGGGGTCGCGTCGCGGAGCTTGCGCGTGTAGTCGTGCTGCGGGGTGTCGTAGATCTCGCCCGTGGGACCCTGCTCGACGATCACGCCGTCGTGCATCACCGCGACCTGGTCGCAGACGTGCCGCACCACGCCCAGGTCGTGCGAGACCAGGAGCAGCGTCAGGGAATACTCGTCCGCGAGGCTCGCCAGCAGGTCGAGCACCTGACGCCGGACGGAGACGTCGAGCGCGCTGACCGGCTCGTCCGCCACGAGGATGCGCGGCCGGCAGACCAGGGCTCGCGCGATCGCAATGCGCTGCCGCTGCCCGCCCGAGAACTGGTGCGGGTACCGCTCGGCGGCGTCGAGCGGCAGCCCGACGGCGTCCAGCATCTCGCGCACGGCGTCGCGCCGGGCGGACGCTCCGGGGCCCCCGCGAAGACCCGCAGCGAAGCGAGGACGCTTCGTGGGGTGTGCCGGATGCGGGCCCGCGCGCCGGATCGAGCCGGCCTGCCCTGAGCCTGTCGAACGGGTCGGGACCTCGCGGACGTTCGCCGGGTTCAGGAGCGGCTCCGCCACGATGTCGCCGACGTTCATGCGCGGATCGAGCGAGCCGTACGGGTCCTGGAACACGACCTGCAGGGCGGCGCGCAGGTCGCCCAGCTCGGACGACGTCGGCCCTGGCCCGCCGCCACGGGCACCACCGGTGCCGGGCCGACCGCCCGCGCGCCCGGCGCCGTCGGGCGCCACGCTCAGGTCCACGCCCGCGCTGATGACCCGGCCCGACGTCGCGCGGTCCAGGCCCGCCACGATCCGCAGCAGCGTCGACTTGCCCGAGCCGGACTCGCCCACGATGCCGAACCGCTGCCCCTCGGCGACCCCCAGGGAGACGCCCCGCAGCGCGTGCACCGCCTGCCCGCGGCTCGTATAGGTCCTGGTCACGTCCTCGACCCGGATGAGGGCGGGTTCCGGGACGACGGCGGGCGGGGTCTCGACAAGCTCGACCCCCGACGACCGCTCGACCAGGGACGACTGCTCAACCAGGGACGGCCGCTCGGCCCGGGGCTCCAGGGTCGACGCCGCCAGCAGCCGCTTCGTGTAGGCGTGGCGGGGGTGCGCGAACACCTCGGCGACCGGGCCCTCCTCGACCACGACGCCGTCGAGCAGCACCACCACCCGCTCGCACACCTGGGACACCACCGCCAGGTCGTGCGTGACGAACAGCAGGCCGGCGCCCCTGTTCCGGACCAGCCGCACCATGAGGTCCAGCATCTGGCGCTGCACGGTGACGTCGAGGGCGGTCGTCGGCTCGTCCGCCACGAGCACCGCAGGGTCGTTGGCGAGCGCCATCGCCAGCACGACCCGCTGCCGCTGCCCGCCGGACAGCTCGTGGGGGTAGCGCCGGGCGGCGCCGTCGGGCAGGCCCACCTCGGCCAGGAGCTCGCCGGACCGTTTCGTGGCCCCCCGGCGTGTCGCACCGTGCAGGGTCATCGTCTCGGCTACCTGGCGGCCGACGCGCATCAGCGGGTTCAGCGCCGTCATCGGCTCCTGAAACACCATCGACATCGCCTCGCCGCGCAGCCGCGCCAGCGCGCGCTCGCCCCGGTCCAGGAGGTTCCCCGGCACCCCGGCGAGGCCGATGTGCCCGGTGGCCCCGACGCCGTCGGGCAGCAGGCCGAGCGTGGCGAGCGCCGTCATCGTCTTGCCCGAACCGGACTCGCCGATCAGCCCGACCCGCTCCCCGGGAGCGACGCTCAGCGAGACGTCGGAGAGCAGCGCGCGCCCGCTGTCGGTGCGGACCGAGAGGTCGCGGATATCGAGGGCCGGGGCCGGTTCCTGAGCCTCGCGGAGGGCCGGCTCGACGGCCTGCGAGGTCTCGCCGGGCTCGACCCGCGATGCTGGCGCGGCCTGAGAAGCGGCCGGGCCGACGGCGGACAGCCGCGGGTCCAGGACGTCGCGCAGCCCGTCGCCGAGCAGGTTGAACCCGAGCACCGCCACCGCTATCGCGACGCCCGGCACGATCGCGAGGTGGTCGGCGACGCCGAGGAACTGCTGGGACTCCTGCAGCATGCGGCCCCACGACGGCGTCGGCGGGGGCGTGCCCAGGCCGAGGAACGACAGCCCGGCCTCGGCGAGCACGGCTATCGCGAAGTTCACCGAGCTCTGCACAAGCACGGTGCCTGCGATGTTGGGCAGCACGTGCCGCGCCGCGATCGCGGGCTCGCCGCGGTTGGCGGCGCGGGCGGCGAGCACGTAGTCGGACCGCATCACCTGCAGCGTCCCGCTGCGCGCCACGCGCGCGAAGGCCGGGATGGAGCCGATGCCGAGCGCGACCATCGCCGTCACCGTGCCCGCGCCGTATACGGCGCCCAGCACTATGGCGAGCAGCAGCCCGGGGAACGCGAGCAGGATGTCGCTGCCCCGCATCAGGAGAGCGCCCAGCCGCCCGCCGCGCATCCCAGCGAGGACGCCGAGCGGCACGCCCACCACCGCGGCGATGCCGACCGCCACCACGCCCACCAGGAGCGTGATCTGGGCTCCGGCCATGACCTGCGAGAACACGTCGCGGCCGAAGCGGTCGGTGCCGAGCCAGTGCTCGGCGCCCGGCGGGAGGAGGCGCTCGGCGCCCGCGTGCTCCGGGTCGTACGGCGTCCAGACCAGCGACACCAGCGCCGTCACGACGACCAGCCCCACCAGCACCGCACCGATCACGAGCTGGGGGTGCACGCCGGGGCGGCGGCGGGTCTCGACAGGCTCGACCACCGGGGATCGCGGGTCGCCCTTCGACGGGCTCAGGAACCGCGGGTCGAGACCTCCGACGGCGGCCGTGGCCGGGCCGGTCATGACGCCCTCCTCAGCCGGGGGTCCAGCAGGGTGTAGGCGAGGTCGACCAGGAAGTTCAGCAGCACCACCAGCACTACGAGCACGGCCACTATCGACTGCACGGCGAGCAGGTCGCGGTTGCCGACCGACTCCAGCAGCAGGCTGCCGAGGCCCGGCACGGCGAACACCCGCTCGATCACGACGGCGCCGATCAGCATCGACGCGATCTGCACGCCCACGACCGTCACGATCGGCACGCCGGCGTTCCGCAGCCCGTGCCGCACCAGCGCGCCCGTGAAGGTGAGCCCCTTGGCGCGGGCGGTGCGCAGGAAGTCCTCGCGCATGATCTCCAGCACGGCGCTGCGCACGTACCGCGTGATGATCGCGGCCTGGACCGAGCCCAGGGCGAGCGCGGGCAGCAGCACGTGCCGCCAGAACTCCCCGAGCCCGTCGACGGGCGCCACCCAGCCGCCCGACGGCAGCCAGCCGAGACGCACCGCGAACAGCGCCACGAGCAGCACGCCCACCAGGAAGTTCGGCACGGCCACGCCCACCTGGCTCACCGCGGAGAGCGTCACCCCGCCCGCGTTCCGGTGCCAGACGGCGGCCAGCGTGCCCACCGGCACCGCCACCACCAGCGCGATCAGCATGCCGAGCAGGACGAGGATGCCCGTCACCTGCACCCGGTCGGCGACGAGCGGCGTGAGGTCCTGCGACGTCACGTAGCTCGTGCCGAGGTCGCCCGTGAGCAGCCCGCCGACCCACTCCAGGTACTGGGCGACGAGCGGCCCGTCCGTGCCGTGCTCGGCCCGCCAGGCCGCGAGCGCCCCGGGGGAGGCCTCGATCCCGAGGGCGACGACGGCGGGGTTGCCGGGCAGCACGCGCAGCAGCACGAAGATCGCCGCCGTCGCCACGAGGAGGGTGGCGGCGAGCTGGGCGAGGTGCGAGGCGAGGTGTCTGGCCACGGTTGGTCGTCCGGCGTCGGACCGGGTCAGCTGGCGGACCAGGTCAGGCCTGTGAGGTCCATCGATTCCGTGGTGGCGTTCGCGGCGATGCCGCCCAGGCGGGCGTCGGCGACGACGGTGTTGGGGAAGAGGAACAGCGGGTCGCTCGCGGCGTCGTCGACGATCATCCGGGCGACCTCCTGCATGCCTGCCACGTACTGGTCGGGGCTGCCCTCGTCGGCCTGCTCGGCGACCTGGTTGATCTCGGGGTTGTCGTAGCCGATGTAGTAGTCGGGGTCGCCGAAGATCGTCAGCATGTCCCGCGCCTCGGTGTGGAGGATCACGGACATCTGGTAGTCGTGCTCCGTGAACACCTTGTCCAGCCAGACGGCGGGGAACTCGGCCGGGACGATCTTCGCGTCGATCCCGACGTCCTTGAGCTGCGACACCACCACCTGGGCGACCGCCTCCGCGTAGGGACGGGTCGGGACGTCGAAGGTGATGCTCAGGTCCTCGGCGCCGGCCTCTTCGAGCAGGTCCCGCGCCCTGTCCGGGTCGTACGGGTAGGCGTCGGTCAGGTCCTGGTAGTACGGGTCGGTGGGCGGCACCATCGAGCCGATGAGCTCGCCGTGCCCCGCCCACGCCGTGTCGAGGACCGCCTTGCGGTCGATCGCGTACATGACCGCCTGACGCACCCGGAGGTCGTCGAAGGGCGGCGCGGCGTTGTTCAGCGAGAGCAGCACCTCGCCCGTCGAGGTGCCGTCGATGACCTGCAGGTCCTCGTCCTGCGCGAGGCCGCCCAGCAGGTCGGGCGCCTGCATGTTGTACGCCATGTCGATGTCGCCGGACCGGACCGCGTTGGCCTGGGCGGTCGCGTCGGCGAAGTAGCGGACCGTGATATCCGGGACGGCAGGCGCCTCGCCCCAGTAGTCGTCGCGGGCGGCGAGCGTGATGTGGTCGCCGGTGACGACCTCCTCGACCGTGTAGGGGCCGGTGCCCACGGTCTCGGTCGCCAGGTCGGCGGACAGGTCGTCGGGGAACATGGCGCCCACGGACGTGCCCATGTCGAACAGCCAGGCGTTGCTCGGGTGCTTCAGCGTCACGGCGACCTCGGTGTCGCTGATCGCCTCCGCCTTCCCCACGACGTCCATCTTGGACTTCAGGCTCAGCGTCCAGTCGTCCTGGACGCGGGCGATCGACGCCACGACGTCGTCCGCGGTGAAGGCCGAGCCGTCGGAGAACGTCACGCCGTCGTGCAGCGTGAACGTGTAGACGGTGCGGTCCCCGTTGACCTCCCACGACTCGGCGAGCTGCGGCTGGACCTCGCCCTCTTGGTCGATGGTCACCAGGCCCTCGTACACGTTGTTCATCAGCAGCTGCGGGATGGCTGAGCCCGACGTCGTCGTGAAGTCGAGGTTGGTCGGCTCCCCCGTCAGCCCGACGACGACGTCGGTGCGCGCCCCTCCGGTGCCCTCGCCGGAGGCTGCCGAGCATGCAGCGACCAGGGCCGCGGTGGTGAGGGCGACGACGGCGCCGACGGCGCGACGCCTGGTGAGGATCTGCACGGAGCCAGCGTAGTCGGGGTGAACCTCACGTTTGTCAGGGTCCGAGAAGTGCGGCGGGAATCACACTGAGGCTCTCGCCTCGGGCTTTCTGCTGCCCGCGGGAATCACTGTGGTCGCTGAATAGACTCGTCCCCGTGCGCCTCGTCACCTGGAACGTGAACTCCATCCGCACGCGCCTCGACCGCGTGCTCGGCTTTCTCGACCGGTCGCAGACCGACGTGCTGGCGATCCAGGAGACCAAGTGCCGCGACGACCAGTTCCCCACGGCGGCGTTCGAGGCCGCCGGGTACGAGGTCGCCCACTTCGGGCTGTCGCAGTGGAACGGCGTGGCGATCGCGTCGCGGGTGGGCCTGGCCGACGTCGCCACCCAGTTCCCGGACCAGCCGGGCTTCGCCAAGCCGATCATCGAGGACGACGTGAGCCCGCTGCTCGACGTCGTCCCGCCGATCGAGGCACGGGCGATCGGCGCGACCTGCGGCGGCGTCCGCGTGTGGAGCCTGTACGTGCCGCACGGCCGCGCGCTCGGCGACCCGCACTACACCTACAAGCTGGCCTGGCTGGAAGCCCTGCGCACCTCGGCGCAGACCTGGGCCGACGCCGGGGACGCCGTCGCGCTCATGGGCGACTGGAACGTGATCCCGCTCGACACCGACGTGTACAACCCCGCGGACTTCGCCGGGAAGACTCACGTGTCCCCGCCCGAGCGGGCCGCGTTCGAGGCCTTCGGCAAGGCCGGGTACACGGAGCTGACGCGGCAGTTCATCCCCCAGGAGCACACGTATACCTATTGGGACTACCAGCAGCTCGCGTTCCCGCGGAACAAGGGGCTGCGGATCGACTTCTGCTGGGCCTCGCCGGCGCTCGCCGGCCGCGCGTCGGGTGCGGTCATCGACCGGGAGGAGCGCAAGGGCAAGGGCGCGTCGGACCACGTCCCCGTGCTCGTCGACCTGACCGACTGACGCCTCCCGCGTACGGAGACGGATAGCTCCGGGTTCCACGCGCGATGGGGAAATCGGCGGGTGAAATTGTCCATAAACGGAGCGCACCCGAACCGGGCGCCGTTCCGGTGGCAAGGTAGTAGCCGAATGTCGGTAAGTTAACCTGCATGACGTCGACGCCCGACCAGTTCCCGGCCGCCACCGAAGTCGCCAAGGTGCGGGTCACGGATCCTGTCGACAAGGCGTCCGAGGTCGAGTCGGAACAGGATCCCGGGCCGGACGACGCCGTCGGCGCCAGCGATCCGGCGAGCGGCGCTGAGGAGTCCGAGCAGGCCGGCGATGCGAGCGACGCCGGGGAGCCGACGAACGGAGTCGTCGAGTCGGTGCCCTCTGCCGAGGCGGCGGCGTCCGCCGGGGAGGACGGGGCAGCGGCGTCGGCCGGGGACGACGCGGCCGAGGCGTCAGCGGCGAGCGCGGCCGCTGAGCCGGTCGAGGACGTCGCCGGCGAGGGCGCGGAGGCCGACGCGGGGTCTTCGGCCGCGGCCAGTCCCGAGACGGACCAGCCGGAGGCAGCACCCGAGGCAGAGCCGTCCAGGGCAGCAGAACCTGCGGCCGAAAGGCCCGCGCCCGCCGAGCCCAGGACCGCGGAGCCCGCGGGAGCCGCCCCGGTCGCGGAGGCAGAGCCCGCTTCAGCCGAGGCCGTCGACACCGAGCCGGCCCGGGCCGAGCCCGCCGAGACCACCTCCGGGCTGCCGCGCCGGAAGAAGCGCGACGAGGCCCCCACAGAAGAGATCAGCATCGTGCCGCCGCCTGTGCGGCCAGGACCCGCGGCCGCGAAGCCCGTGCAGTCGGCCAAGGCCGAGCCCACTGCGAAGTCCGAGCAGTCGGGGAAGCCCGAGCAGTCGGGGAAGCCCGAGCAGCCCGGCGAGGCCGAGACGGACGACGCCGACACCGGATCGGACACGTCGACGTCCGCCGCGACGAGTGCACCCGGCGACCCGGCGCCGTCGGACAGCGATACGACGCCGTCAGGCAGCGCGACGCCGTCCGACAGCCCGACGACGCCGGTCATCGACGAGACGTTCGACTTCAAGGCGCTCTCGTTCGCCGCGATCACCGCCGCGCACAAGAAGGCGCTGGGGCCGCGGACCGTCGTCGGCGAGGTGGAGGTGACCGGAGAGCCGGCCGCCGGGGGCACGGCGTCCGAGGAGCAGAAGGCCGGGGACGAGGCTGCCGCCGAGGAGGCGCCGGCCAAGGCCACGGCCGGTGCGGACGTCGAGCAGGCCGCCTCGACGTCGGCGGATTCCTCCCAGGGGGAGGCGGCCGCCGAGACCGAGGAGCCGGCCGCGGCGACCGAGCTCTTCGCGTCGCCCACGACGCACGTCCCGCCGGCCCCCGCGCCGCCGAGCCCGTTCCCGACGCCCGCCGCGCCCGCGCAGCACCAGCCCGGAGCGCCGGCCCGGCCCGCCGTTGCGCAGCAGCAGCCGCCGTCGCCGTTCCCGGTCTCGCCTGGGGGCTCGGCGCACGGCTTCCCGGCCGTGCACGACTACGCGCCCGAGGCGTCCTACGCCGGCTGGCGTCCGGCGACGCCCGAGGACGAGTCCGCCAAGCGTCGCCGGTACGCACTGATCGGCGGCGCGGTGGTGGCCCTGATCGCCGTGGTGGCGGTCGTCGCCATCATCGTGAACCTGGTCAACAGGCAGCAGTGGGAACCGATCGAGGCGATGATCGCGGAGCCGCAGGAGGTGCACCCGCTGCAGCTCGTGCTCGGCTCGTGCGTGGAGTCGCTCCCCGACGACGGCGAGGTCACCGAGGTGCTCGCGGTGCCCTGCGACGCCTCGCACACCGCTCAGGTGGTGGGCCGCACCGACTTCGCCGACGCCGCCGTGTGGCCGGGCCGCGACGAGGTCGACAAGCGCGTCGCGCTGGTCTGCGGCACCAAGCAGCTCGGGCCCGTCGCCCGCACCAGCCCGCTCGCCGACTCCGTGCGCTACGTCGTCTGGGGCCCGAGCGAGGAGTCGTGGGACGACGGCGACCGCGTCGGCCTCTGCCTCGCGACCACCGCGGACCCGATCACACAGGATCTCCTGCAGTAACCGGCAGTGCGGCGGGCCGCACCGCCGCTGTCGGCAGCGTCGGGACCCGCCCGCCGCAGCCGTCCAGCAAGGTCTGGCCCAGCGGGGTCAGGGCGTGGATCACGGTGTTGCGCTCGCGCCCGGAGGCGATGAGCCCCGCGTTGCGCAGCACGGTGGCGTGCTCGGACGCCGACGCCGGGGAGATCGCCAGCCGCTGCGCGATCTCGCTGGTGGTGGCCCCGGTCCTGAGCGCGCGCAGCACCGCGGCCCGGGTGCGGCCGAGGAGCGCGGTGAGCTGGCGGCCGCCGTCCGACCGGGTCTCGAAGCCCCGGTCCATCCCCGCCTGCTCGTGCATGATCGGGTAGAGAAGCACGGGCGGCAGCTCCGAGTCGGCGAGCGTGATCGGGGCACGCTGGCAGAAGTACGACGGGATGATGAGCAGACCGCGGCCAGCCAGGTCGACGTCGCGCTCGGCGGCCGTCGATACCGACAGGACGGGGTGCTCCCAGCGCACCGAGGGATGCAGGGTCCGTAGCGCGTGCTCGGTGCCGCCCTCCACCCAGGCGCGGGTCCGCGCCGCGCGGTCGACGTCGACGGCGGCCCGGATGCCGCTCCAGTACGGCCCGACCGCCTGCTCGTAGTACGTGCGCATCGCGACGCCGAGCCCGCGGAGCGCCGGCGCGGAGCCGTCGGCGAGGTCACGCATCCAGAGGTGCGGCTTGTGCCCGCGCACCAGCAGCGAGATGTCGTTGCGGAGCCGGGGGCGGGGCGTGGACAGCACGGCGTCGAGCCCCGCCTCGAAGTCGTCGGTGCCCGTCACCGGCGTGAGAAAGTCCGGCGAATACCCCCGTGGAGGCGTCAGCCGCAGCAGCATCCGGGCCGCCGGGTGCAGCCCGGACAGCACTCGCTCACGCCAGGGCGCGAACATCGATGCACCCGAACGCTGGTTCGCCACGTGGGCGCTGAGCAGCACCTCCCACATGGGGTCCGGGCCCGGTGCGATCCGGACCCGGGCAAGATCGTCGGAAGTGAAGTGGAACCGCAGCATCAGGCCCTCCCTGACCGTCCGCCTCTCCCCATGGCCCCCATCGGCTCGCCCCCCGCGTGCCCTTGACCGTGCTGAGCCCGTGCGCGGCGCACCGCGCGCGGTTTTCACGCCGCACGTACAAAGGGACGTGCGGGATTTCAGGTTCTGGGCGATCGAGCCGTCACCTTCACAACACCATCACACGGTGGCGTCCGGCGGCGTCTCGTCCGGCCAGGCCCTTCGATAGTTCCCTCGTCCCACCGAGGATGGCAGGCCGGCGCCTCGCGCCGCATCGACCGAACAACGTAATCCGGTGTACGTCGAACGACGTACACCGGATGTCCGGATCACGCGGTCAGCACCCGCCGTTCCAGGGTCAGGCCCTCGCCGTCCGCGCGGTCGACCACCACGGTGTCGCCGTCGGACACCTCGCCCGTGAGCAGCAGCCGCGCGAGGCGGTCGCCGATCTCGCGCTGCACCAGGCGGCGCAGCGGCCGGGCGCCGTACGCCGGGTCGAAGCCTTCCAGTGCGAGCCACTCGCGTGCCGCCTCCGTCACGTCGAGCGTGATGCGACGGTCCTCGAGCCGCTTCGCGAAGGCCCCGACCTGGAGCTCCACGATCTGGCCGAGCTCGTCCAGCGTCAGCGAGTCGAAGATCACCACGTCGTCGAGCCGGTTGAGGAACTCGGGCTTGAACGCGGCGCGCACGGCGGTCATCACAGACTCGCGCCGCTCCTCGTCCGACAGCATCGGTTCCACGAGGAACTGCGAGCCGAGGTTCGACGTCAGCACCAGGATCGTGTTGCGGAAGTCGACGGTGCGGCCCTGGCCGTCGGTGAGGCGGCCGTCGTCGAGCACCTGCAGCAGGACGTCGAACACCTCGGGGTGGGCCTTCTCCACCTCGTCCAGCAGCACTACCGAGTAGGGCCGACGCCGGACGGCCTCCGTGAGCTGGCCGCCCTCCTCGTACCCGACGTACCCCGGGGGCGCCCCGACGAGCCGCGCGACCGAGTGCTTCTCCCCGTACTCGGACATGTCGATGCGCACCATGGCGCGCTCGTCGTCGAACAGGAAGTCCGCGAGCGCCTTGGCGAGCTCGGTCTTGCCGACGCCCGTGGGACCGAGGAACAGGAACGAGCCCGTGGGCCGGTCGGGGTCGGAGACGCCGGCCCGGGTCCGTCGCACGGCGTCGGACACCGCGGCGACCGCGGTCTGCTGCCCGATGAGGCGCTGCCCGACGACCTCCTCCATATGCAGGAGCTTCTCGGACTCGCCCTGCAGGAGCCGCCCGGCGGGGATGCCGGTCCACGCGGCGACGACCTCGGCGATCTCGTCCGCGCCGACCTTGTCGGCGATCATGGGCGGGGTCTCGACAGGCTCGACCAGCGACTCACCGGCGGTCGAGCCTGTCGAGACCTCGCTCGTCGCCTCTGCCTCTTCGGCCGCCGTGAGCTCCTTCTCGACCACCGGGATCTCGCCGTACTGGATGCGCGCGGCGCCCTCGAGGTCGCCCTCGCGCAGCTTGCGTTCGGCGTCGGTGCGCAGCTCGTCGAGGCGGGCGCGGAGGTCACCGACTCGGTTGTGCCCGGCCTTCTCGGACTCCCAGCGCGCGGTGAGCGCGGCCAGTGCCTCGCGGCGGTCGGCCAGATCGGCCCGCAGCCGCTGCAGCCGCTCCTTGGAGGCGGCGTCCTCGGACTCGGACAGCACCACCTCCTCCATCTCGAGGCGCGTGACGACGCGCTGCAGCTCGTCGATCTCGATCGGGGAGGAGTCGAGCTCCATGCGGAGGCGCGACGCGGCCTCGTCGACCAGGTCGATCGCCTTGTCGGGGAGCTGCCGCCCGGAGATGTACCGGTCGGAGAGCGACGCGGCAGCCACGAGCGCGGAGTCGGCGATCGTCACCTTGTGGTGCGCTTCGTAACGCTCCTTGAGCCCGCGCAGGATCGCGACCGTGTCCTCGACCGACGGCTCGCCGACGAAGACCTGCTGGAACCGGCGCTCCAGGGCGGGGTCCTTCTCGATGTGCTCGCGGTACTCGTCGAGCGTGGTGGCGCCCACCATGCGCAGCTCGCCGCGGGCGAGCATGGGCTTGAGCATGTTGCCCGCGTCCATGGCACCCTCGCTGCCTGCGCCCGCGCCGACCACGGTGTGCAGCTCGTCGATGAAGGTGACCACCTCGCCGTCGGACGACCTGATCTCTTCCAGGACCGCCTTGAGTCGCTCCTCGAACTCGCCGCGGTACTTCGCGCCGGCCACCATCGAGGCCAGGTCCAGCGCGACGAGGCGCTTGCCCTTGAGGGACTCGGGCACGTCGCCCGCGACGACCCGCTGGGCCAGCCCCTCGACGACGGCGGTCTTGCCGACGCCGGGCTCGCCGATGAGCACCGGGTTGTTCTTGGTGCGGCGGCTCAGTACCTGGATCACACGACGGATCTCCGAGTCGCGGCCGATCACGGGGTCGAGCTTTCCGTCCCGGGCGCGCTGCGTCAGGTCGGTGCCGTACTGCTCGAGCGCCTTGTACGTGCCCTCGGGGTTGGGGCTGGTGACCCGGCCCGATCCCCGGACGGCGGGCAGCGCGCCACGCAGGGCGTCGGCCGTGGCCCCGGCGGCGGACAGGATCTGGGCCGCGGGCGACTGGCCGGCCGCGACGGCGATCAGGAGGTGCTCCGTGGAGACGTACTCGTCGCCCAGCCCCTGTGCTTCCTTGGACGCCAGGTCCAGGACCGTGGCCATGGCCCGGCTCGCGCTCGGCTGGGCCGTGCTCACGCCGCTGGTCTGGGGCAGCGCGACGAGGGCCGCCCGCACCTGCTGGCCGATCGCCTGCGCGTTCGCCCCGACCGCGTCGAGCAGCCCGACGGCGACGCCGCGCTCCTGCTGGAGCAGCGACGCCAGCAGGTGGACCGGCTCGAGCTGCGGGTTGCCGGCCGCCGACGCCGACTGGATCGCGTCGCCGATCGCCTGCTGCGACATGGTCGTGAACTTGGTGTCCATGAAGCCTCCCAGGGCTGGTGAAGGTGGGCAGATCCCTACCCGATGAAACCTCGGCAAAGTTGAGTCTATTCCGCTCAACTTGGTATTCACTGTAGCGCGCGCCACCGACACTCGTACGGTGGCGGCATGCACACCCAGGTCATCGTCCTCAACGGCGGTTCGAGCTCCGGGAAGTCCCGGATCGCGCGCAGCCTCCAGGCCGTGCTTCCCGATGCGTGGCTGTCGCTCAGCGTCGACACCCTCGTCGACGCGATGCCCGCCCGGCTGACGACCGGCGGCGACGGCATCGGGTTCGCGGAGGACGGCGGCGTCGACGTCGGGCAGGAGTTCATGACGCTGCAGGACGCCTGGATCGCCGGACTGGTCGCGATGGCGCGCGCGGGCGCGCACCTCGTGGTCGACGACGTCTTCCTCGGAGGCGCCGCGTCGCAGCGGCGCTGGCTGGACGCCCTGGGCGACGTACCGACGCTCTGGGTGGGGGTGCACTGCGACGCGGCCGTCGCCGAGGACCGCGAGGCCGCCCGCGGCGACCGCGTGTCGGGTATGGCCGCGAAGCAGGCCGACGTCGTCCACGAGGGCGTCGCCTACGACCTGGAGGTGGACACGACGAACACCGAGTCCATGGACTGCGCGCGGGCCATCGCAGCACATCTGGGGTACCTGTCGGAGCGAAGTGCTGTCGAGCAAACACCAACGCGGGGAGGACGATCATGAGCACGTTCCACAAGTGGAGCGACATCCGTCCGGGCATCGTCGAGTCCCTCGGCGGAGAGGAAGCGCTCGAAGATGCTCGTCAGCAGACGCAGGCATATATCGATGGATATCGCCTCGCGGAGCGGCGGCGTTCGCTCGGCATGACCCAGAGCGATGTCGCTGACCGGATGGGCGTCTCCAAGAGTTGCATCTCCCAGATCGAGCGCGGTGAGGTCTCGACGTTCAATGTCATCGCTCGCTACGTCGATGCACTGGGCGGACAGATCCAGGTGTCGGCAGTCTTCGGCGACGACCACTACATCCTCCGCGGCACGGGCACCTCTGCCGCGTAGCCAGGAGAACTGGCAGTACCGCGGACTGACCCGCTCGACGACCATCGCGGCGCACCTGAGATCATCACGGGGTGACCGAGCAGACTGATGCCTCCCTGACCCCATCCCGCTCCGTCCTCGTCGGGATCGTCGGCGGGACCTTCTCCGGGCTGTTCGGCCTCGGCGGCGGCATCGTGATGGTGCCCCTCCTGACCTCGCTCGGCGGCCTGACGCAGCGCCGCGCCAGCGCCTACTCGCTGGCGGCGATCCTGCCGGCGGCGATCGTCGGGTCCATCCCGTACCTGACGCACGACGCCGTCGACCTCATCGCCTCAGGACTGCTCGTCGTGGGCTCCGTGATCGGCGCGGTGGTCGGCGCGCGGCTGCTCGCCCGCGTCCCCGAGACCCTGCTGCGCTGGCTGTTCGTCGGGGTGCTCGTCGCGGGGATCGTGCGGTCGCTGCTGGACGGGTTCGGCGAGCCGCCGTCGGTCGACACCGCCGAAGGGCTGCCCAGCGTGCTCGACGGCGTGGGGATGGTCGGGCTGGGCCTCGTCATGGGCATCGCGTCCGGCCTGCTCGGTATCGGCGGAGGTCAGCTCGCCGTGCCGGGCCTGTCCGCGCTGTACGACTTCGCTCCCGCACTCGCCAAGGGCACGTCTCTCGTCGCGATGATCCCGACCGCCATCTCGGGGACCTGGGTCAACGCCCGCAACGGCCTGGTCCACCTGAAGGCCGCCGCGATCATCGGCCTGGTGGCGTCGGGCTTCTCGTTCGGCGGCGCGAGCCTGTCGGTCATCATGCCCGACAACGTCGCCTCGATCGCGTTCGCCGCCCTGCTCGTCTTCGCGCTGATCCAGCAGGTCCGCAAGGCCCTCCAGAAGCAGCGGCACTGAGCAGCGGGGTCGGCAGTCCGCTGAGGCTCGTTCGCCAGGTCGGCACCTGGCATCGAGATCGGTTCAGCGCTGGACCGATCTCGATGCCAAGTGCCGACCTCGGCGCAAGAGCCCAGCAAGGTGCCGACGTCGGGGTAACGGCTGATCAGTCCGCAGCGGACGGCGGCCCCTGGCGGTGGACCCGAATCAGGATCGGCAGTACCCCTGCCGGGGCGTCGGACGCCTCGCCCTGTCGCTCGACCGGTCACCCGTCCCGCGCGACACGGCTCGGCTCCTCGGCCGGAGCAAGGTCGGCTTGCTCCAGGCCCTGCTCTCGCCGTCCACCACGACGGACCTCGCCCGGGAGCTCGGCACGACGCCGAGCGCCGTCGCCCAGCACCTGAGTGTCCTACGCGCCAACGGCCTGGTCAGCGGCCAGCGCAGCGGCCGCCGCGTCCTCTACGAGACGACGACGCTCGGCAGCGCGCTCCTCGCAGGAGCAACCCACCCGGGGCCGTGTTGCTCCGCGTAGACGATGTCCACCCAGAGCAACCGACCTGGAATTCGTAGGGACGCCCGGCGCCCGATTCGTAGCGTCGCCCGACGGCGATCGACCGCTGGGCCTACAGCTGGGCGCGGCCCGCGAGCACCCGACCCGCGTCCATCTCGCGCAGCACCGCCGCACACTCCGCGGCAACGGCGACGGCGACGTCCCGCGCCGTGTCGCCGTCGTACTCCGGGACCACCCGCTGCACCGCGCCCTCCGCGAGCAGGTCGACGGCCCGCACGTGCTGCGCCTCCGCCATCTGCGCCGCGTGCGCGGTGTCCCCGTGCACGATGACGCTCGCCCCCTCGGGCGGCAGCGGCGACAGCCACGCGTGCTCCGCGGCGATCACCGCCCGAGCCGGCAGCAGCGCGAGCGCCCCGCCGCCGCAGCCCTGGCCGAGGATGACCGACAGCGTCGGCACCGTCATCCGTGTCAGCGCCGCCATGCAGCGCGCGATCTCGCCCGCGAGCGCGCCCTGCTCGGCGTCCTGCGAGAGCTCGGCGCCCGGGGTGTCGATCACCGCGACCAGCGGCAGCCGCAGCTCCTCGGCCAGCCCCATGGCGCGCCGCGCCACGCGCAGCGCTGCAGGCCCCATCGGGGTGCGCTCGGTCTGCCGGGTCCGGTCCTGTCCGACGACGAGGCACGGCCGGCCGTCCAGCCGCGTCAGCGCCACCAGCATCGACTCGTCGCGCTCGCCCTCGTCCGTCCCGGACAGCCGGACGGTCCCCGACGCCCCGTAACGCAGCAGGTCCCGCACCCCCACCCGGTCGGCCCGCCGGGTCAGCAGCACGGAGTCCCACGCGGACGTATCCGCGGACGGCTCCCCGGACCGGCGGGGCAGGGACGGCGCCGACGGCGGGTCCACCAGCACCGCGAGCGCCCGCTCCACCAGCGCGGGCAGGTTCTCGGGCGCTACGACGCCGTCGAGCACGCCCTTGGCGGCGAGGTTCTCGGCGGACTGCACGCCGTCGGGCAGGGCCTTGCCCGTCAGGGCCTCCACCACGCGCGGCCCGAGGAACCCGATGAGCGCGCCCGGCTCGGCGACGGTGAGGTGCGCGAGCGAGCCCCACGACGCGTACACGCCGCCGGTCGTCGGGTGCCGCAGGTAGACGAGGTAGGGCAGGCCGGCGTCGCGGTGGTCCATGACGGCGCGGGAGATCTCGACCATCCGCAGGAACGCGGGAGTGCCCTCCTGCATCCTGGTGCCGCCGGACGCCGTCGTCGCCAGGAGCGGCAGCCGTTCCGCCGTGGCGCGGCGGATCGCCGCCGTGATCCGCCGCGCGGCGGCCCGGCCGATCGAGCCCCCGAGGAACCGGAACTCGTTGACGACCACCACGACGGGCCGGCCGCGGACGCGCCCGCGCCCGGTGAGCACCGACTCGTCGGTGCCCGCCTTCTCGGCGGCCGCTGCCAGGACCGCGCGGTACTCCGCCGAGTGCCCGGACGTGTCGACCGGCTCGTCCCAGGACTCGAAGCTGCCCGCGTCGAGGACGAGGTCGAGCAGCTCTCGCGCCGTCCAGCGGCGGGTCATCGACCGGCCTCGGGCCCGAGCTCGGCCCCGGCCCCAGCCCCCGGTGCAGGCCCGTCGAGCCACGCCCGGATCCGGGCGGCGTGCTCGTCCAGCACCGGGGGCGCCTGGTGGTCCCGCCGGGTGACCTCGTCTCCGGAGGGATCGAAGAACCGCAGCGGCGGTCCCGGCAGGGTCACCGTGCCGAGGCTCGTGTGCTTCACGTCCACGAGGAGGCCCTGGCTGGCCGTCTGCTCCCATGCGTACACCTCGTCGAGCGTACGCACCCGGCCGGCCGGGATCCCGGCGTCGGCCAGCCGGGTCAGCAGCGGGCCGGCGTCGAGCCCGGCGAACGCCGTCTCGATGGTCTCGATGACCCGGTCGCGGTGAGCCACCCGCTCGGCGTTGTCCCGCATGCCCTCCGCGTCGGCGTCGAGCCCGAACGCCAGGCAGAGCCGCTGCCACAACGTCTCGGACCCGACTGCTATCTGGACGGCGCCGTCACGGCAGCGGAACAGGCCGTACGGCGCGATGGAAGGGTGGTGGTTGCCCTGCGCGTGCCCCACCTCCCCGGCGACGGTCCACCGCGTGCCCTGGAACGCGTGCACGCCGGTGACGGCGGCCAGCAGCGACGTCCGGACGACCTGCCCGACGCCGGTACTGTGCCGCTCGTGCAGTGCCGCTAGCACGCCGTACGCGCCGTAGATCCCGGCGAGCAGGTCGCCGATCGGCACGCCGACCCGCTGCGGGTCGTCCGGACCTGACCCCGTCAGGGACATCAGGCCGGCCTCGCCCTGGGCGATCTGGTCGTACCCGGCGCGCCCGCCCTCCGGACCGTCGTGCCCGAACCCCGTGATCGAGAGCACGACCAGGCGCGGGTTGCGCTCGAGCAGCATGTCGACGCCGAGCCCGAGCCGGTCCAGCACCCCTGGCCGGAAGTTCTCCACGAGCACGTCCGCGCGGTCGACGAGCGCGAGGAGGGTGGCCCGGCCCTGGTCGGCCTTGAGGTCGAGCGCTATCGACTCCTTGTTCCGGTTCGCGGACAGGAAGTACGTCGACTCGCGCGCGCCCTCCTCCCCGACGAACGGCGGGCCCCAGCCGCGCGTGTCGTCACCGCGGTCGGGCACCTCCACCTTGACGACGCGCGCGCCCAGGTCGCCGAGCATCATCGTGGCGTGCGGCCCGGCGAGGGCACGGGAGAGGTCGACGACGACGACGTCGTCCAGGGGTCCGGTCATCGTGCTCACCAGCCCGGCAGGACGAGGATGCCCCACACCAGCAGCGGCCCTACGAGGGTGACGATGATGGCGTAGTTGAGGATCTGCTTGTAGTAGGCCTGCTCGGAGATCGTGTCCGGGCGGTTGGCGAGCATCAGGGCTCCGTTCGTGGAGAAGGGGCTGACATCGACGATGGTCGACGAGACGGCCAGGGCGGCCGCCATCGCCCAGGGGCTGACGCCGCCGCCGACGATGAGCGGCACGGCGATCGGGATGATCACCGGCAGCAGCGCCGTCGACGACGCGAATGCCGAGACGATGCCGCCGACGTAGCAGAGGACGAGCGCCCCGATCGCGGCGATGCCCAGGCCGGCGGCCCAGGTACCGATGTACTCGGGCGAGCCCGCCTCGGTGAGGATCGTGGCGTAGGTGCTTACACCGGCGACGAGCAGCACGGTGGGCCAGGCGATCTGCTTGACGGCGTCCTTGTGCTGCTGCGGGGACAGCATGGCCAGCACGACGGCGGCGGTGATCGAGACGAAGCCGATGTTCTGGTCGAACGCCAGGGCGGTGGTGGCGACGGCGGCGAACGCGACGAGGGTCAGCACGTGGTCGCGGCGCACGCCGAGCGCGCGCGTGGTGGTCGAGATGCCGGCGCCCTGGCCGCTGACGGTGACCGACTGCCCGCCGGCGTGCAGGTCGTCGGCGATGTGGCCGGCCGCCTCCGCGGGGTCGACCCGCTCGCTCATGAGCTGGCGCCCGCCGAGCGCGAGGAACAGGATCACGGCCATCGCGGTGTTGATCGCGAGCGACGCGATGAACACGCCCATCTCGGTGCCCTCGTAGCCGACGTCGGCCATGACCGAGTTGGTGATGGTGCCGTAGATGCTGATCGGGGAGAACCCGCCGCCCTGGGCGCCGTGCACGACGAACATGCCCATCATCAGCGGGTTGATCTTGTACCGGCGGGCGAACCCGAGCGCGACGGGGCCGATGATGGCGCAGGCCGCGGGACTGGCCGCGCCGATGGCGGTGAGCAGCGCGGTCACGGCGAACATGACCCAGGGGATGAGCGCCACCTGTCCCCCGACCGCCTGGACGGCCTTGGAGACGATGAGATCGACGGTGCCGTTGTTCTTGGCGATGGAGAACAGATAGGTGACGCCGATGAGGGTGAGGACGAGGTCGGCGCTGATGCCGCCGAGCACCTCCTTCTCATCCATGTGCAGGGCGAAGACGCCGACGAACCAGGCCGCGACATAGGCGAGCGCGCCCATGTTGATCGGCAGCACCGTCCCGGCCACGAACAACGCGACGAGCGCGATGATCGCGATCCATTCAGGACCCATGAGAACTCCTCTTCCCATCGCGGCGGACATCGTTGACCGGCGAGACGCGATGGATCAGTGGCCTAGCCAATAGTCCAGTTTGTCATCTGTCAAGTACTCTCGACTGGTGACCCCCAAGGCTTCCGCCGAACTGCCGACACCGCTGGCCCGCACCCGCCTCTACGAGCAGGTGGCGGAACAGATCGCCACGTGGATCCGGCAGAACGGGCTGACGGCCGGGGACCGGCTGCCGCCCGAGCGCGAGCTCGCGTCCCGTCTCGGCGTCAGCCGCGCGACCCTCAGCCAGGCCCTCGTCGCGCTCGAGGTGGTCGGCGCCGTCGTGGTGCGGCACGGGGACGGCACCGTGCTGACCGGCAAGCACAGCGAGAGCCGCATCGTCGAGGCCATCCGCGCACATGCTCACCGGCTGCCCGAGATCATCGACATCCGGGACGCGCTCGAGACCAAGATCGCGGCGCTGGCCGCGCAGCGGCGCACCGAGGAGGACCTCGTCGCCATCGACGCGGCCCTCGACGCGATGGAGGCCTCCATCGAGCACGGGGACCGCGGGGTCGACGCCGACGAGCAGTTCCACGCGGCGGTGACCGCCGCGGCACACTCCGACCTCCTGGCCCAGACCATGCGCGAGATCGCGAGCCTGATCCGGGAGAGCCGGATCGAGTCGCTCTCGCAGCCGGGCCGGCCACGCAACTCGCTCAACGGGCACCGCGCCATCACCGACGCCATCCGGGCGCGCGACCCGGAGGCCGCGTCCGCCGCGATGCACGCGCACGTCGAGATGGTGAGCGACGTGGCACTCCTGCGGGACCGCGACCAGGGCGAGGGCCGATGACGGGCTGGGAACAGCTCGCGGTCCTCGGCGCCGGGCTCGGGGCCGGGGTGCTCACCTCGGCGGTCGGCGTCGCGTCGCTCCTGAGCTTCCCGGTGCTGCTTGCCGTGGGGCTGCCGCCCGTCGTCGCGAACGCGTCGAACACCGTTGGACTGGTACCCGGGGCGCTGAGCGGCGCGTTCGGCTTCCGCCAGGAGCTGCGGGAGCACCCCCGTGCCACGGCCCTGGTGCTCGTGACCTGCGCCGTCGGCTCGGTGGGCGGCGCGATCCTGCTCCTGGCGCTGACGCCGGGGGTGTTCGAGGCCGTGGTGCCGTGGCTGATCCTGCTCTCCTGCCTGCTCGTCGGCGCGCAGCCGTGGATCAGCGCCTGGCTGCGCCGCACTCGGAACGAGCCCACGCGCCTACGGCACGAGATGTCGCCGGCGACGCTGGTTTTCGCGGTGCTGACCGGCGCCTACGGCGGCTACTTCGGGGCCGGGTCCGGCGTGATGATGGCCGCCGTGCTCGGGCTGGGGACCGACTTCCCGGTGCGCACGGTGAACGCGCTCAAGACCCTGGCGGTGCTGGCCGCGAACGTCGTGGCGACGATCATCTTCGTGGTGGTCGCGGACCTGGACTGGCTGGCGATCGGGCTGCTCGCCGCGGGTTCCGTGGTGGGCGGGTACGTCGGCGCGCGCCTGGGCCGCAGGATGCCGCCGACCGTCTTCCGGGTCCTTGTGGTCACAGCGGGCATAGGCACCGCGGCGTTCATGCTCCTCTGATCAGGGCCGAGCTGGGCTGAGCTGGGGCTGGGCCAGGGCCGGGCCGGGGCTGGCCCAGTGGGCCGAACCGCAAGTCGGGAGCCCATCACGCCATCGGACAGCGCCGAGCCGCAAGTTGGTCGTGGATCCGGAGCCGAACCGCAGCAGACACGTCGTCCGAACCTCGCATCGACAAGCTCCTTGCGGCTCGATCTTTCGCACGACGACCAACTTGCGGTTCGACATCGTCCGACGGCCTGATCGGCGGGCAACTTGCGGCTCGGCATCGTCCGACGGCCTGATCGACGGGCAACTTGCGGCTCGGCATCGTCCGACGGCCTGATCGGCGGGCAACTTGCGGTTCGGCCCCCGGTCGATGGCTTGATCGGTGGGCAACCTGCGGTTTCGGCCGCCGGCCGATGGGGTGGTCGGCACGCAACTTTCGGTTCGGTATCCGGCGCTGTGTGCGGGCGCGACGACGTCGGCTGCTGCCCGCACATGCGGCCCGGGGAAGCCGCGCGAGGGGCCCAACTCGGCTCATCCGTGCAAACATCTTATGCATAACTCTTGTGCACAGAGTTTGTGCATGGTTATCCTGCACGCATGAGCACTCACCCGGACGACTTTCGCCTCACCCCCGAGGCCGTCAAGGTCCTCGCCCACCCGCTGCGCTCGCGCCTGCTCGGCACCCTGCGGCGCGGCGGTCCGGCGACGGCGACCACGCTCGCGACGGCGCTCAGCACCAACTCCGGCGCCACCAGCTATCACCTGCGCAAGCTCGAGTCGGTCGGGCTGGTCGCGGACACCGGCGAGGGCGCCGGCAAGCAACGCCTGTGGCGCGCCGCCACGAGCTCGCACAGCTGGGCGCCCTCGGAGCTGTCCGACGACGAGGACGCCGCCACGGCGCTCGGCTGGCTCGAGCGCGACTACCTGCGCCTGTTCAGCACCGACTTCGGCCACTGGCTCGACGTCGCCGAGGCATGGCCGGGCGAGTGGCAGGACGCCGCGGGCATGGGCGACTCCTGGGTCACGGTCAACCCGGACCAGCTCAAGGCGTTGCGCCGAGAGCTGGACGAGGTCCTGGAGCGCTACCGCGACGCCGACGCCGCCCCGGACGGGCGTCGCGTGACCTTCTGGAGCGCGGCCTTCCCTCTGGAACCGGACGACATCCCGGACACCGGTGCAGACTCGAACGACGCCGACGCCGCCGGCCAGGGCACCGACGCCGACGGTCGCAGAACGGGCCGATCATGACCCCGCTGACGCCGGCCCGTGCCCGCCGGGTCTTCCTGCTGCTGACCCTGACCCGGTGGTTCCCGGTCGGGCTGATCGTCTCGGTCACCACCCTGCTGCCGATCGAGCGCGGCCTGTCGGTGCCCGAGGCGCTCACCGCGCTGTCCCTCACCGGGTTCACGGTGTTCCTCCTGGAGCTGCCCACCAGCGGGCTGGCCGACGCGCTGGGCCGCCGTCCCCTGCTCGTCGCGGCAGGCGTGCTGCAGGTGGCGGCCGCCGTCCTGTTCCTCACCGCGCAGACTTTCTGGGCGTTCGCCCTGGCCGCGGCGGTCACCGGCGTGTTCCGGGCGCTCGACTCGGGCCCGCTGGAGGCCTGGTTCGTCGACACGGTGCACGCGACCGAGCCCGGGGCCGACGTCGACCGGCCGCTGGCCGCGCAGGGCACGGTGCTGGGCGCCTCCATCGCCGCCGGGGCCCTGGTCTCGGGCGGCCTCGTCTGGTGGCACCCGCTCGACGCGTGGTCCGCGCTGGCGCTCCCCTACGCGGTGTACGCGGCCCTGTCGGCGGCTCACCTGGTCGCGGTGACGGTCCTGGTCCGCGAGGTGCCGGGGGTCCCGGCCCGCGTGGCCGACGGCGCCCCCGTGGCCGGGCCCGGTGCGACGCCGGCCGCCCCGCCGTCGGGCAGCGAACGCACGCGCGCTCGGAGCCGCGCGGGGAGCAGGGTGCTGGAGTCCGCCCGGCAGGCGCCCGGGGTGGTCCGCGACGGCCTGCGCCTGGCGCGGGACAACCGGGTGCTGCGCTGGCTGCTGCTCGTCGAGGTGTTCTGGAGCGTCGGGATGGTGGTGTTCGAGACGTTCCAGCCGATCCGCCTGTCCGAGCTGCTGGGCGGGACGGCGGCCGGGGCCGCCCTCTCCGGACCGGCCGCGGCCGCCGGGTGGGCGGTGTTCGCGGGCGGGGCGGCGCTGACCGGGCTCGTCACGCCCCGCCTCGGCGTGGCGCGGACGGCGATCCTCGCGCGCGTCCTGAACGGGCTCGGGGCCGTGTGGATGGGCCTCGCGCTGGGCCCCGTCGGCCTGATCGCCGCCTACCTCGTGACGTACGGGCTGCACGGCTCCTGCGGACCCGCCTATCAGGCACTCCTGCACCGCGAGGCCGAGTCCCGCAACCGCTCGACGGTGCTGTCGATGGCGTCGATGCTGGGATTCGCCGCGTTCTCCCTGGCCGCGCCCGCCCTCGGCTGGGCGGCCGACCTGCTGTCCACGCAAGCGGCCATGGTGATCGCCGGGGCGTTCAGCACCCTGGGCGCCGCGTGCTTCCTGCCGGCGCTGCGCCGGGAACGGCTGCTGGCCAGGGCCTCGGCAACGGCGACGGCGGCGACGCCGGCCGCCGTCTGACCGCTCTGCCATACCTGCTACCAGGCGTCCCGCCCATGGGGAGAACTCCCCTTTGTCAGGCTTTTCGATACCGGGGGTCGGCCTGCATGCTGTCTCAGTGATCCGTTCCCGCCGCGCCGCAGGTGTAGCCGTCCTCGCCGTACTGACCCTGGCTCTGTCCGGGTGCGTGCGGATGGGCGTCGAGGTGGACCTGAAGCCCGAGAACGTGGCCTCGTCGAGCATGGTGCTCGCGGTCGAGGACGGGTACCTCGACCGGACGGGCCAGTCGTCCGACGATGTCATCGACACCCTGACCCAGCGCCAGGAGGAGGACCCGGCGCAGGACGCCGTCCGCACCGAGGACTTCACGCAGGACGGCTACACCGGCACCCGCTTCGTCTACCCGGAGGCGGGCATCGGCAAGGTCGGCGCCCGGGTGGGCTGGCCGATCGAGGTGGTCCGCAAGGGCGACGAGTACCTGGTCTCCGGCGTGCTCGACCTCACCGAGGAGGGCCTCGGCGGCCGGGGCGGGGCGTCTATCGACAACCTCGACGTCACGGTCGACATCACGTTCCCGGGCAAGGTCGCGACCTCGAACGGCACGGTCGACGGGAACACGGTGCGCTGGGAGCCGCCCGTGGGTGAGAAGGTCGAGATCTCCGCGCGCGGCTCCGCCATCGGCCCGACCACGAAGGACGCCGACGCCGCGACCGGGGCCGCCGAGGTCGTGACGCTGCCGGTCGTGCCGGAGTGGGTGGTCCTCGTGCTCGGGCTGTGCGGCCTGGTCATCCTGCTGCTCATCGGCGTGATCGTGTGGCAGGCGATGCTGCGCGTGCGCGACCGCCGGCCGGCCGACGGCGCGCCGCCGGTCCCGCAGCAGCAGGTTCCGCAGCCCGTCGTGCCCCAGCCGGCAGTGCCCCAGCCCGCGCCGCAGCAGTACGGCGCGGCCCCGGCACAGCAGTACGGAGCGGCGCCGCACCAGGGGCAGTACGGCGCTGTCCCAGCGCAAGCGCAGTACGGCGCGGCACCGGTGCATCCGCCGGAGCAGGCGACGCCGCAGGAACCGAACCGGCCGCCGAGCTTCCCGCCGGGGTTCTGACCGGGGCTCCGCGGTTCTGACTGGAGCTCCTGGATCTGACCGGAGCTCCGGGGTTCTGGCCGGAGCCGATGTCGGGCATCATGACCTGGGTGAACTTTGTCCGGGCCCTCGCCGGCGCGGCGCTCGTCCTGGCCCTCGCCGGGTGCGTGCGCCTCGACCTGCAGACCACGCTCACCGACCACGGCACGGCGGACGGCACGCTCGTCATCGCCCTGGCCGACGACGCCGTCGGCATGTTCGGCAGCGACCCCGCCGACGTCTGGGCCGAGTACAAGGGCGAGGTGGTCGGCGACGTCCCGGACACCGTGGCCGAGGAGCCGTACGCCGAGGACGGGTACACCGGCTCGCGCTACGTGTTCGACGACGAGCCCATCGCGACGCTGGCCGCGATCAGCGACGGCGACCTCGAGGTCAGCCAGGAGGGTGACGAGTACGTGGTCTCCGGCGTGCTCGACCTGTCGAAGCGGGTACAGGGCATCGAGAATGCTCCCGAGGGCGCGCTCAGCTCCGTCGAGGCCACCATCGCGCTCACCTTCCCCGGCCCGGTCACCGAGGCCAACGGCGAGATCGCCGGCAGCACGGTCACCTGGCACCCGGACGCCGAACAGGCCACCCGGCTGTCGGCGCGCGGCCCGGCCACGGCTCCCGGCGTCGGCCCGGATGCGACGCCGACGCCGACGCCGACGGGCGAGGCGACGCCCACGCCGACGGAGAGCCCCGCCGAGGGCGTCATCTCCGACTGGGGCACGCCGGTCGCCTTGGCGACATTCCTGGTGCTGGTCGTCGGCGGGCTCGCCGTTGGATATATGGTCAGCCGACGGCAGCGCACGAAAAGCTGACCGCGAGCGCAGTCATGACGCACGGGAGCGACATGGACGAGACCGCGAAGGACTGGACCGAGGACGTGCTGGGCGCGGGCTTCGAGGCCCGCACGCTGCGGTTGCCGGGCGGCGCCGAGGCGACGCTGGTCCGTTACGTGCCCGAGGACGGGCCCGGCGCCGGGCGCCCGCCGGTGCTGTACGTGCACGGGTACACCGACTACTTCTTCCAGCGCCACCTCGCGGAGGCGGTCGCCGGGCGCGGCTACCCGTTCTACGCGATCGACCTGCGCGCCCACGGGCGCTCCATCGACGCGTGGACGGCCACCGGCGGCGACGCCAACATGGTCAACGACCTGCGGCTCTACGAGCAGGACCTGGACGCCGCGGCGGAGGCCATCGCCGCCGACGGCCATGCCGGGCTGGTGCTCCTGGGGCATTCGACGGGCGGGCTGATCGCCTCGCTGTACGCGGACGCGCGCCCCGACCGGGTGACGGCCCTCGTGCTGAACAGCCCGTGGTTCGACCTGCGGGGAAGCTGGTCCGACCGGTCGCTGGTCACCCAGGCCGTGTACGTGCTCGGGCGGATCGCGCCGCGGACCGTCGTGAACAAGCCGGGCGAGGACTACGGCCGGGCCCTGCACCAGGCGACGGGCGGCGAGTGGGACTACGACCTGCGCTGGAAGCCGCACGGCGGGTTCCCCGTCCAGGCGGGCTGGCTGGCCACGATCCGGCGGGGGCACCGCCAGATCGGGCGCGGGCTGGCGGTGCGCTGCCCGGTGCTCGTGTGCACCAGCGACACGACGGGGCCCGACGGCGGCGAGGCCGCGGTGATGCTCAGCACCGACGCGGTCCTCGACGTCGCGCACATGCATGCCCGCGCGCCGAAGGTGGGGACGGCGGTGGACGTCGCGGTCATCGAGGGCGGCGCGCACGACCTGGTGCTGTCGCCGAGGCCCGCCCGGGAGAAGTACCTGACGACCGTGCTGGACTGGCTGGACGCCACGACCTGACCGGACCTGACCGGCGAAGCACACATTCGGCATGAAACCGTGACCAGATCCACGCGTGCCGCACAGCATCCGATCCACACCGCTCCGCCAGGCTTCCGCCCATGGAAGAGACGTGGGTCAGGCACGCACTGAAGCGGCTGCCCGACACCCGGGCCTGCCCCGGGTGCGGCACGATCCTGCGCGGCGGCGTCTGCGGTCACTGCGCGCTCGACCTCCGCGGCCAGAGCGGGATCGACCTGCACGGGGCCTCGCTCGCCGCCGAGCGGGCGATCCGGGACCGGCAGCGGATCCTCGACGAGATGCGCGCCGAGCAGCCCGCCGCGGCCAGGTTCGCCCGGATCGCGGACGGCGGGCGGGCTTCGAGCGCGGCGGTGGGGGTCTCGACGGGCTCGACCAGCGGGGCGGGCGCATCGCTGGTCGAGCCTGTCGAGACCCGTGTTTCGACAGGCTCAACCCCCGATGCGACGGTCGAGACCCAGGTCAGGACGAGCTCAACCCGCGACGCGGCGTCCGGGAGCCCGGCCGGGCCGCGCAGCGCCGTAGCCCTCCAGCCGATCCTCGCCGGCGTGGGCGCCGCGCTGCTCGCCGTCTCGGCGGTGGTCTTCGTCTTCTTCACGCTCGCCGACCAGCTCGTCCTCCGCACGATCGCGACCCTGCTGGTCACCGTCGCGTCCGTCGTCGCGGCGGCACTGATGCGGCGAGCCGGCCTGCGGTCGTCCGCTGAGGCGGTGGCGGCCCTGGCGGTCGCGCTGGCCTGGGTGTGCGCGGAGCTCGGCCTGCAGGCGGGGCTGCTGGGCGGCGTCGACGACTTCGTCGCCCGGGCCGTCCTGCTCGCGCTGCTCGCCCCGTCGCTGGTGGCCCTGGGCGGCCGGCTCAAGGTGCGCTCCTGGGCGGCGGCCGGCGCGGTCTCCGCGCCGCTGGTCCCGCTGCTGCTCGCGGCGGGCCTGTCCGACGTCGTCCTGCCCGCCCGGGCCTGGATCCTCGCCCTCGTCGCCGCGGCGCTCGTGGCACACGCCGGCACCGGCGTGCTGCGGCGGGTGGGCGAACGCCTCGGCCTGACGCCCCGGTGGGAGACGGGCGTGCTGCGCGCCGCCCGGACGGTCGCCGTCCCGGCGGCGCTGGTCGCGACGGCCCTGTCCGGCTTCGCCCCGCTGCCGTTCGCCGCCTGGTGGGCGCTCGTCTCGGTCGGCGCGGCCGCCCTCGGCCATGCGCTGCGGGTGCGCGCGTGGGCCACGACGGGCCTGGTCATGGCGCCGTTCGCCGCGTTCCCGGCCGCGCTCGCCCTGCCCGACGACGTCGTGGCCCGGCCCTGGGCCGTCGGCGCGGGCGCGCTGCTCGTCGCGCTGGCAACGCTGGGCGGCCCGGCGGTCGCTCGGGCCACCGGCCCGCGTGTGGGCTCCGCGCTGCGGGTAGAGCTCCGGCTGCTCGAGGTGGCGCAGGCCCTGGCGGTGGTGGTCGCCGTCGGGGCCGCGCTCCTGGTCCCGCCGGTGGCGGCCCTCGCGGGCCTGCCGGGCGACGGCGAGACCGCCGTCCTGCTCGCGGCCACCGCCGTCGTCGTCGCCGTGCTGCGACGCGGGACGCACCGCCGCTGGTGGACCTTCACCGCCGGGGCGCTCGGCGCGGTCGCCGCGCTGTTCCTCGCGGCTCGGGACGGGGCGGACCTCCTGTGGGTGCTGCCCGCGGCCGCGGGCCTGGCCTGGCTGACGCTCGCCGCGGTCCTGACCGCCCTGGTCGCGGCGCGGGCGCGCCGGTTCGTGCCGGCCGCGCGGACGCGCGCCGACCTGCTGCTCGCGGCCTGGCTCGTCGCGGTGCTCGCGGCGGTACCGGCGCTCTGGGCCGCGCTCCCGCGCGGGTTCGAGGTGCTGTTCGTGGCGCTGGAGCTCGCCCCGACGCCGGGGCTGGGCGCCGGGCCACTGGGCAGCGGCTCGCTGGGCGCAGGCTCCGCGGACGGCGGCTTCATGATGGCGGAGGTCCGCGACCCGAGCCTGCTCGGGCTCGTCGTGCTGGCCCTGCTGATGCTGGCCGCGTCACGCCTGGGCGGCGCGGCGGGCACGACGGCGGACCGGACCGCGCCCGTGGTGCGCATCGCCCGCGCCGTCGGCCCCTGGGTGACCGTCGTCCTCGCCCTCGCCGCCGCCCTGCACCCGAGGCTGCAGGCCGCGACGTCGCTCGCGCTGCTGGCGGGGCTCGCGGCCCTCCTGCTCGCCGCGACGGCGGACCCGGAACGATCCTGGCGCGGGCTGCGTCCCGTGGTCACCGGGGTCCGGTCCGGGTTCGACGGCGCACGGCGGGCGACCGCCGTCCTGGCCCGGCTCGGCGGCTCGCCGATGGGGCCGGGGGAGCGCCCGTTCTGGCGGGCGGCCGCCCTGACCGGGACCTGGGTCGCGCTCAGCCTGCTGACGCTCGGCTCCTGGCAGTCCCGCCCGACGGTGCTGGCCGCGGCAGCCGTCGTCGTGCCGCTCGTGCTGGCCGCCCGGGCGGCCCTGCCGCGCCCGGCCCACGCCGCCCTCGTGGGCGGCGCGTACGCCTACGCCCTCGTGGTGGGCGGCGTCTGGCTGGGGTGGCTCGGGCTGGACTGGGTGGCGGCGGTGTGCAGCGTGTCTGCCGCCGCGTCCCTGACGGCGGCCGCGGTGACGGTCGGTACCAAGGTCACCCGCGGCGAGTGGTTCGCCGTGCTCGGCGTGACCGCCGTGCCGTTCGCGCTCGGGGTGCTGACCGTGGTCACCGAGCGCACCTGGTGGTCCGCCGGGGCCGCGGCCGCGATGCTGCTGCTGGAGCTGGTGCTGCTCCTCACCCGGCGCGCCGGCCTGTCGCCGGTCGTGCGGGTCATCGCGGCGGGCCTGGTGCTGCCGACCGCCGCCGTCGCGACGGTGAGCGCCGGCGCGATGGTGCTGCCGATCAGCGGATCGCCGGTGCTGCTCCCGGTCATCGCGGCCGCCGTCGCGGTGGCCGCGGGCGGGGCGCCACGCGTCGCGGGGTTCCTCACGGGCCGGCTGCCGGACGGCGGCGTCGTCGGCCGCTGGGTGCGCGGCACGCTCGAGCTGAGCGCCGTGGTGACCGGCGCGATCACCGTCGGGCTGGCCTACGGGCGGCCCTCCGCCGGCCCCGACATCGCGGTGGCCGTGCTGCTGCTCCTCGCCGTCGGCGCCGGCGTCGTGGCGCGCGAACCCGACCGGACCCGTGTCTGGTGGCTCGCGGGCGGCCTCGCGACAGCGGCGGTCTGGACCGCGCTGGCCGACGGCGGCGTCCGGCTCGTCGAGGCCTACACCCTGCCGCCGGCAGTCGCCGCGATCCTGGTCGGGACGCTGCTGGCGCGGCGGGCGGCGCTGGTGGCGGGCGGGGGTGGCGGCACCGGCGCGGCCGGTACGAGCGGGGGTACGGACGCGCCGGCGTCGGGCCGCCGGTCTCGCGGCTGGCGGCTCGTCGCCGCGGGTACCGTGCTCGCCCTGGTGCCGAGCGTCCTGACGCTGGCCCTCGCGTCGGGGCCGGGGAACGCACGCGCCTGGACCCTCCTGGTGGTGGGGATCGTCGCGACGCTCGCGATCGTGGGGCTGCGGCGGTGGCCGCTCGTGTCGGCGGGCTGGGCGGCGCACGCCCGCACGCTGCTGGCGGGCGCCGCGCTGCTGGCCAGCGCGGGCCTCGCCGTCGAGTCCCTGCAGGTCGCGGGGCATGCCGCCGGCTCGCCCGGGGCACGGTTCGCGATCGGTCTGGGCTGGGCGTGCGCGGCCGGGGCGCTCTCCTTCGTCGCGGTGACCGGCGCGCGGCCGGGGGCGCCGTCCGCCCGCCTGGGACGTGCTATCGACCTGGCCGGGCACGCGCCCGCGCTCCTGTTCCTCGTCGTCGGGGCCGTGGCGAACGCGGAGCCGAGCTGGGGCGCGATAGTCACCCTCTGGGTGCTGGAGGTCGCGCTGCTCGTCCTGCTCGTGCTCGTCGCGCGCCGGCTCCTGCGCGGGCTGACCACCGGCATCCCGTCCTGGGCGGTCTGGCTGGGGGCGCTGGCGGCGGCGATCGCGGCCTGGAGCCCCCGCGACCTGCGGGTCGAGGTCTTCTCGGTGCCGCTCGGCGTCGGCCTCGTCGTCGCGGGCTGCTTCGCGCTCGGCGAGTGGGAGGCGCACACGAAGGTCAGCGGGCCCGGTTCCGCCCGCCCTCCGCAGCGCACCCTGGTCGGCTGGCCGGTCGGCTGGACCGGCTCGTGGGCGCTGCTCGGCCCGGGAATCCTGGCCCTGCTGGGGCCGTCGGTGCTCGCCACCTTCACCGACCCGCAGACCTGGCGGGCCGTGCTCGTGGTCGGCGTCGCGCTGGCCGCGGTGCTCGTCGGGTCCCGGCGCGGGCTCGCGTCACCGTTCCTGCTGGGTGTCTGGGTGCTGCCGGTCGAGGTGCTCGTCGTGTTCCTGACCCAGCTCGGGACCGAGATCTCCGCGGTGCCGTGGATGCTCACGCTCGCCGCGGCGGGCGGGGTGCTGCTCATCATCGCCACCCTGGACGAGCGGCGCACGGCGGGGTACGGGGGCGCCGCGGCGTATCTCAGGGACCTGCGGTGAGCGGAGCGGGTGCGGCAGGCGCCGTACGCGCCGCGGACGCCGCGGACGCCGCACGCCGGAGGCGTGGTGGAATGACGCCATGCAGCACGACCTGCGTCTCTCCGCCCACGGCGTCCGCCTCGAACCCCTGACGCGCGGCCACGCGCCCGCCCTGGCCGGGCTCGTCGACGCCCAGCTCTGGGCCAGTATGACCAGCGCCCTCCCCGACACCACCCCGGCGATGGAGGCGTACGTGGACGCCGCCGTCGCGGCCGCCGACCATCTGGCCTTCGCGGTGCTCGGGCCCGACGGCGAGGTGCGCGGCTCCACTCGGTTCTACGAGCTCAACCCAGGCCAGCGGAGGGTCGAGATCGGCTCCACGTTCTACGGCCGCGACTGGTGGGCAGGCGTCACGAACCCGGCGTGCAAGCTGATGCTGCTGCGGCACGCCTTCGAGACCCTGGGTCTGCGCCGGGTCGCGCTGCGCTGCGACGCGCGGAACACCCGGTCGCGCGCCGCGATCCTGAAGCTCGGCGCCACGGAGGAGGGCCGGCTGCGCGGGCATCGCGTGGCGCCCGACGGCTCCGAGGGCGACACCCTGTACTTCTCGATCCTGTCCGACGAGTGGCCCGGCGTCCGCGAGGGCCTGGAGGCGCGCCTGGCGGCGCTCACTGCCGTGTCCGAATCCCGCTAGCCGCCGCGTCCGGACGGGGCGCAGGATGGGGGCTATGACCGACGTCGAGCTCCGCGATCCCGCGTTCACCGAGCGTTACCGCGCCATCGCCGCGCGCGACTCCCGCTTCGACGGGCAGTTCTACACGGCGGTGCGCACCACCGGAATCTACTGCCGGCCGTCGTGCCCGGCGCGCACGCCGAAGCCCGAGAACGTCTCGTTCTACCTGACCTCGGCCGCCGCGCACGAGGCCGGGTTCCGCGCCTGCAAGCGCTGCCTGCCCGAGGCCGCCCCCGGCACCCCCGCGTGGGACCTGCGCCGCGACCTCACGGGCCGCGCGATGCGCCTGGTGGCCGACGGCGTGGTCGACCGCGAGGGGGTGTCCGGGCTGGCCACCCGCCTGGGGTACTCCGAGCGCCAGCTGCACCGGCTGCTGGTCAGCGAGCTGGGCGCCGGTCCGCTGGCGCTGGCCCGGGCGCAGCGGGCGCAGACGGCGCGCGCCCTCCTGGTCGGCACGTCGCTCCGCCTGGCCGACGTCGCCTTCGCCGCCGGGTTCGGCTCGATCCGCCAGTTCAACGACACGGTGGCCGAGGTGTTCGGCGCGACGCCGTCGGACCTGCGCGCCCGGGCGCGCCGGGCTGGACGCACGCCCGCAGCCACGGGCGGTTCCCGACCATCTCGGGGCGCAGCGGTCGGCACATCGCTGACCTCGGGCAGCGAGGTCGGCAGTGTGCACCGAGGTCGGTCCAGGCCTGTGCCGACCTCGGTGCACACC